>LKMY01000033.1 GCA_001564205.1 Nanohaloarchaea archaeon PL-Br10_U2g5 | reverse complement strand
GACACCATCCAGGAGACGACCCGTAAGCTGCTCCGACTGCTCGACGTGCCGATCGTCGAGGCGCCGGCAGAGGGCGAAGCACAGTGTGCACGGATGGCGGCGACCGGAGCTGTCGATCACGCCGGGAGTGAGGATTACGACACCCTGCTTTTCGGTGCCCCGACGACGCTGCGACAGCTCACGAGCAAGGGGAATCCCGAGCTGATGGATCTGGCGGCGACGCTCGAGGACCTCGGCGTCGACCGACAGGGGCTCGTCGATATCGCCATGCTGTGTGGCACCGATTTCAACGAGGGGCTCCACGGCGTCGGTCCGAAGACCGCGGTGAAAGCGGTGAACGAGCACGGCGACTTGTGGGGCGTTCTCGACGACCGCGACGCCGAGATACCCCACGCAGCGGAGATCCGCGAACTGTTCATGAACCCGCCCGCAACCGATGTCGACGTCGACACCGCAGTGAACCCAGACGTCGAGGCCGCCCGAGCGTACGTCGTCGACGAGTGGGGCGTCACGGCCAGCGAGGTCGAGCGCGGCTTCGAGCGAATCGCAGAGTCGCAGGTCCAGACCGGGCTCGACAGGTGGGGGTAACGGGCTAGAAGAGGCATTGTACTGGTCGATGACAGGTCGACTGGCCTCCGGGAACACACCTTTTATTTTCTCTTCTTGTGAAGGGTGATGTACACGTGTCGTGGGCGACATCTCTGCCGCGAATCCCGTCTGTCAACCGCCGAGTAGATGGATCCGTTTGCGGTGACGGGCGGAAGCGGACCGCGCCGAGCCGAGCGCCTCACGACACTCTCTACCAATGAGCTTCGAAGTTCCCGACGAGCTACGGTACCTGGAATCGCACGAGTGGGTAACGGTCGGCGACGACACCGTTCGGGTCGGCGTCTCCGATTTCGCACAAGATGAACTCGGTGATGTCGTCTTCGTCGAACTACCCCAAGAAGGCGACGAGATCACTGCCAGCGAGCCGTTCGGCGTCATCGAGTCTATCAAGGCCGTTTCAGACCTGTACGCCCCCATCTCGGGCGAGGTCGTCGCGGTCAACGAGGCGCTGTTCGACCGGCCGGAACTCGTTAACGAGGACCCGTACGAGGATGGATGGATGCTCGAGGTCGCACCCGCCGACGGCGGGGACGCAGCGGGACTGCTTGACGCGGACGAGTACGACGCACAGATCGCGTGAACGATAGCGGATGCCTCCGATGAAGACAGCGGATACACGATCAGGATTATGACAGTCATTGACAGACGAAACGAACGCCGAACCGAGACTCACCGCGGAGACGAGATGAGCCGATGAGCGAAAGCGAGCGCGGCAGCCCGTACGCTCCACACACCGACGCCGAGACCGTAGCGATGCTTGAAGCCGTCGGCGTCGGGGACGAGGAGGCGCTGTTCGACATCCCGGAGGACGTCGCTTTCGACGGCGAGTTCGGTATCGATTCGCGCACGGAACGAGAGATTCGCGGGGAGTGTTCCCGAATATTCGCGCGCAACGACGACCTCGTTGAGTTCCTCGGACGGGGTCACTACGGCCACTACGTACCGAGCGTCGTCGACCACCTCTCGGACCGCGCGGAGTTCCTGACGAGCTACACGCAGTACCAGCCGGAGATCTCTCAGGGGTTTCTGCAGGCCCTGTTCGAGTACCAGTCGATGCTCGTGGAGCTCACCGGGCTCCCGATCGCGAACTGCTCGATGTACGACGCCGCGACCGCACTCGGGGAGGCGGCGATGCTTGCCGACCGGGTTCGGGCGACGTCGGGCGATGTCGTGCTCGTCCCCGAACAGCTCCGCGAGGGGAAACGCGCGGTGCTGGCGAACTACTGTGCAGGCGCCGAGCTGACGGTCGAATCATATCCGATGGCCGACGGCACCGCCGACGTCGACGCCCTCGCTGACCGGGTCGGCGACGACGTCGTCATGGTGTACGCCGAGAGCCCGACCGTCCGCGGCTGTATCGAGGAGCGGCTCGCAGCGATCGGTGACCTCGCGAGCGAGACCAACGCGCTGTTCACGCTCGGCTCCGACGTGGTGTCATTGGCAGTTCTCGAGGAGCCTGCGGGCGTCGGCGCCGACGTGGTGGTTGGGGAGGCTGGCGCGCTCGGGCTCCCGACCGCGTACGGCATGGGCCTCGGTATCTTCGCCTGCAGCGACGACTTTCTCCGGCAAGTGCCGGGCCGGCTGGTCGGCGCGAGCGAAGACACTCGCGGCGACCGCGCGTTCACGCTCACGCTCCAGACGCGCGAACAACACATCCGCAAGGAGCGAGCGACCTCCAACATCTGTACGAATCAGGCGTGGGTCGCGCTTCGTGCGGCAATCCACGCCGCGAGCCTCGGCCCATCAGGCCTCGTCGACCTCGCGAACGACTGCGTTCGAGAGGCAGAATCGCTCGCCGAGCGGATCGACGAGCTTAGCGGTGCCGTCGCGCCGGTCCATGACAGATACCACCTCCGCGAGTTCACGGTACGCGTCGACCAGCCGGCCGCCGCCATCGCCGCCGACCTCGAAAGCGAGGGGTACGCCGTCCACGTTATCAGTGATCACCTCCTGCAGGTGTGTGTCACTGACCTGAACGTCGGCGAGGTGGACGGCCTCGTCGCTGCCTTCGAAGAGGTGATCTGAGTGATCCACGATCAAGCCAGGTACGCGAGAGAAGACGAGAACGTCAACGAGCCGCTGCTCTCCGAGAAGGGTGAGACGACCGTCGACGTGACGGAGTCGTCGCCGCTGCCGGACGATCTGACGCGCGACAATCTCACCCTGCCGGCACCCTCGGAGCCGGAGATCGCCCGTCATTACACCCGGCTCTCACAGATGAACTGGGCGATCGACTCCGGACCGTATCCGCTCGGCAGCTGCACGATGAAGTACAACCCGAAGTTCACCGAGGACGTCGCCGCGGACCCGAACGCAGCGGTTCATCCGGATCGCTCGGGACGCTCCGTTCAGGGGAATATCGAGCTTCAGTACCGGCTCCAGGAGTTCCTCGCAGAGATCGGTGGGATGGACGCTGTCACGCTCCAGCCGCCGGCGGGCGCCGCCGGCGAGTTCACCGGGATCCTCGTCGCGAAGGCGTACCACGAACACCACGGCCACGACCGCTCGGAGGTCGTGATCCCCGCGTCCGCACACGGAACGAACTTCGCGACCGCCGCGACGGCCGGCTACGACGTCGTCGAGCTCCCGTCGGGCGATGACGGCCGTGTCGATGTCGAGGCGCTGGAAGCCGCGGTCGGCGAGGACACCGCCGCCCTCATGCTCACCAACCCGAACACGGTCGGGCTCTTCGAGCGCGACATCGCCGAGATCGCGGACATCGTCCACGACGCCGGCGGACTGCTCTACTACGACGGCGCGAACCTCAACGCGCTGTTGGGGCGCGGTCGTCCCGGCGACATGGGGTTCGACGTGATGCATTACAACGTCCACAAGACGTTCGCGACGCCACACGGCGGCGGCGGTCCCGGCGCGGGACCGGTCGGTGTCGTCGACGAGCTCGCCGAGTTCTTGCCGACACCCCATATCCGCGAGACGTCCGGTAAAAGCGGCTACGAGCGATTCGAGCCGAAGAACACGATCGGGAAGGTCCATGGGTTCGCCGGGAACTGGCTCGTTCTCGTGAAGACGTACGCGTACATCGCCCGGCTCGGTGACAGCGGGCTCGCGGATGCGGCCGCGAAGGCCGTGCTCAACGCGAACTACCTCGCCGAGCAGATCGATCTCGACGTCCCACACGGTCCGTTCCACCACGAGTTCGCGGCGACCGCCGGCGACCGCGACGCCGCCGACGTCGCCAAGCGGATGCTTGATTTCGGCGTCCACCCGCCGACGACGAAATGGCCGGAGATGGTGCCGGAGGCGATGCTCACCGAACCGACCGAAATCGAGGGGCGATCCTCGCTTGACGACCTCGCAGAGGCGTTCAATCTCGCGTACGCTGACACCGACGAGACCCTCGACACGGCTCCGAACCGCACTGCAGTCGGTCGGATCGATCAAGTCGGCGCCGCGCGGAACCCGCGGCTCTCGTGGCAGGCGCTCGACGAGGAGTAAGCTCGCGTCTGCTACAGCGTGTCCTGTGTCCCCGCCCGTCCCGGCGATGCGGCTCCCTCCGTCCGTCCGCCGAGCGTTTCGAACTCGAAGTTCTCGAACTGCGAGGGCGTCCGCCCCTCGGCAGCGTACACGTACAGCGCCGTCTTCGCTACGGCCCAGATCGTCTGACTGAGCAGATACGTGAGCGCGAGGACGCCGACGAGCAGCAGAATCGCAGTGACGCCACCCGCAAGCGGTGATACCGTTGCGAGCAGGAGGGAGACGGCGATGGCACCGAGCGCGAGCACGAGCCCGAAGAGACCGACGACGAGGGTGACACCGAACCCGGCGCCGAGCGTCTCGCCCCACGTGTTTCGGAACGTCTCAGCGCTCCGCGAGAACATCGAGGTTATCGAAACGTCTTCGAAGACGATCACGGGGACGATGAAGAACGTCATGATCGCCCATCCGATCGAAAAGAGCGTCGCGAGAATCCCCGCGATCGGATTATCGGAATCTTCGAGCGATTTGAGAACGACACTCACGGTCGCCGAGATAAGCGACCACGCGACGATCGGTCCGAGACGGCTACTGACCGCCGAGAGACTTCCCCGGACGCTCGGGTCGCGGTCGTGGAAGACCTCGTTGGTCGCGTGGACGAGCGCCGCGGCGGCGTAGGTGCTGAGAAACGTCGTCGCGAAGTACCAGACGAACAGCGCGGCGTACTCCAGCCCGCTGCCGACGAGGTTCGCGATGAGCATCGGGACGAAGAAGACGACGAGGAAGCCGGCGCTCGCGACAGTCGCGAGCAGCGGGAAGATCAGCAGCTTCGGGTTGTCACGGACGACGCTCGCACTGTCCTTTGTCAGGGTCCAGCCGGTTTTGATTCGGTCGAAAAAGCCGATTCGGGAGGGGGTTCGGGTTGCCATGGACCGTTATGGCGTTGTCTTGGTATATATATGGTCGGATGCGGAGACGGTCCTATCGCACGTCTGCGAGTGGAGGCGTGAATAAAGGGAAACGGGAGCCCGGGAGAACGACGGCGTTCCGCCGTTCGTTAGCGACCGTTTTAACTCAATTTCGGGCGAGCCCCGACTATGCGTCTCCTCTCTCGCAGTGATCTCGGGCGACCGCTCGGCCCGCTCGCCTTCGCGATCCTGTTTTATGTTGGCGGTGGGTTCGGCCTCGCTCCAGATGCGGTCGCGGCGCTCGCTTGTACCGCGTGGATCGTCGTCTGGTGGGTGACCGAAGCGGTTCCGATCCCGGTGACGAGTCTCCTTCCGATAGTCCTCTTCCCGGCGACAGGGATCCTCGACGCGAGCGCGACGGCGACTGCGTACGGCGACCCCATCGTCTTTCTCCTGTTGGGCGGGTTTCTGCTGGCGCTCGCAGTCGAGCGGACCGGACTCCACGAGCGGATCTCGCTGTACGTTATCAGTCGTGTCGGCGTTAGCGCACCCGGACTGTTGTTCGGGTTCATGGCCGCGACCGCGCTGCTCTCGATGTGGATCTCTAACACCGCGACCGCGATGCTGATGGTCCCCATCGCAATCGCCGTCATCTCACAGACACACACCGTAACCGCGGGTCCGCAGGTCAACATCGCCGAGGGAGTCGGTGATATCGTGCACGACACCGACGAGGACCCCGACGCGCTCCCGGTGACTCGATTCGGCGTCGCGCTGATGCTCGGCATTGCGTTTGCGGCTTCCGTCGGCGGCGTCGGGACGCTTATCGGAAGTCCGCCGAACGCGGTGCTCGCGGGCGTCGCGGAGAGCCAGCTCGGCGTCGACGTCGGCTTCTTCGAGTGGATGCAGTTCGGCTTCCCCGTCGCTGTCGTCGGCACGCTCGCCGTTTGGGCGACGCTGCTCGTCGTCGTTCGGCCGACCGTCGATATCGTTCCCGGCCGTGAGGCGGTCGCGGCGCACAAGCTCGACGAATTGGGGGCAGCCTCATCGGGCGAGCGCCGTATCGCGGCGTTGTTCACGCTCGTTGCGGTGGGATGGCTCACGCGCCCTTTTCTCATCACGCCACTCTTCCCCGAAGTCACGGACGCGACGATCGCCGTCGCCGGTGGAGTCGCTGCGTTCCTCGTGCCGACGAACGCCCGTCGTCGAGAGTTCCTACTCGACTGGGAGTACGCGCTCCGGCTTCCGTGGGGTGTCCTTCTCTTACTCGGCGGGGGGTTCGCACTCGCCCGTGCGTTCCAGCGCACGGGGCTCGACCGTCGGACCGCCGACCTCATTACGGGCGCGGGGGTCACCGAACTGTTCGGGCTCGTCACCCTACTGGCGGTGACGGTGGTCGTACTCACCAACGTCACCTCAAACACGGCGACCGCGTCGGTCTTTATGCCGATAGCCGTCGCAGTCGCAGGAGGAGTCGGCGCGGCACCGCTCACGTTGATGGCTGCGGTCGCACTTGCGGCTTCGTTCGCGTTCGTGCTTCCGGTCGCGACGGCGCCCAACGCGATCGTATTCGGCTCCGGCTACCTCACGATCCCGGAGATGGCGAAAGTTGGTGCCGCCGTCAGCGTGGTCGGCACTGCCCTGATCGTCGTAAGCGTCGTCTGGTGGCTCCCGTTCGTATGGGGCTGACGGAGGGGGCGTGATCGGGGAACCGGAACCACTACGGCGGCCCGTCGCCACCCCTCGCGCATGGAACTCGGCGTCATCGGACTCGGACGGATGGGACAGATCGTCGCGAATCGATCGATGAGAGCGGGCCACGACGTGACCGCGTTCGACCTCTCGGCAGAGGCGACGGCGACCGCGGCCGAGAACGGCACCGAGCCGGCGGACTCGGTCGCAGACCTCTGTGAACGACTGAACGAGGCGAGAAACGACGACGCCGGCAAACGCATCTGGCTGATGGTGCCCGCGGGCGACGCGGTCGACGCCACGCTCGCGGAGCTTGAACCACACCTCGACGGCGACGACATCGTCGTCGACGGCGGTAACTCTCGGTTTCACAAGTCGGTCCGGCGCGCCGAGGAGACGGACGCCGCCTATCTCGACTGTGGAACCTCCGGCGGCCCAGCGAGCGCCGAGGAGGGCTTCTCGCTGATGATCGGTGGGCCAGCGTGGGCCTATGAGGCGCTGGTCCCCGTTTTCGACGCGGTGGCGACGGGACCAAAAGGGCACGACCGCATGGGTGAGTCCGGCTCAGGTCACTACGTGAAGATGGTCCACAACGGCGTCGAGTACGCGCTGATGCAGGCGTACGGCGAGGGGTTCGAGCTGCTCACCGAGGGGCGATACGACCTCGATATGGAGTCCGTCGCGCGCACGTGGAACAACGGCGCCGTGATCAGATCGTGGCTGCTTGAACTCTGCGAGGAGGCGTTTCGCGAAGAAGGGTCGGATCTCGGTGACGTCGCCGACCGTATCGCGGGCGGTTCGACCGGGACGTGGACCGTTGAGGAGGCGCTCGAACAGGAGGTTCCCGTTCCGATCATCTATCAAGCGCTCGCAGAGCGATTCGACTCGCGAAACGAAGGCCGGTTCTCCCGCCGGCTTGCGAACCGGCTCCGATATGGGTTCGGGCGACACGAGGTCGCTCGGCGCGAGGAGTAGACGGACGGCTCGCGCGGGAGATCACGTCGAAGGCGACAGCTGCATCGAAGGAAGTTCGATGTCAGCCGGGTTCGACAGTCGCCGTTGTGACCGAGAGCACTCCGCCAGAAACGCTTATATACAGCCATGCCAGAGAGTATCACGCATAGTATGTTCGAGCGATTCTCAAGCGGCTACTACCTGGGGGAGCTGTACGTGGAACCCCACAGCGGCGAGCGTGCCGTCATCCAGCGGGCGGACCACGAGCACGTCAACGAACAGCTGTACGCGGACGGCAAGGGGGTCGAACGACTCGACGCACCCCTCGTAATGAAAATCGATGTTGGCCACATACCGGTTGGCGGCGACGACGACGTTCCGAGCGGCACGCTCGCGCTCCCCCGAGAGATGGCCGACGAGACTCTTCCGGACCGGCGAAACGTGCTGTTAGCGGATGCAGACCGCGCGGAGGCGCTACTACGCTGGGAGGGATGGGAGCCGTTCGTAAACGCGTAGCCGACGGTCTCAGGCGGCCGGCTCTACGGAGGGGGTTTCCATTCCGTCGACGCGTAACAGGAGGGTGTTGCCGTCGATGTTCGTCGCGTCAACGGTGCCCGATAACCGCAGGCCCGCCGCAGGAGTTGGCCCGACGGTCACGTGGTCGCCCGCTTCGAACGTTCCGACCGGTCCGCGGATCACGAGCTCCGCCCGACACAGATCGGGATTTGCGACGCTGGATAAGTCGATATCCTCGACGTTCACTTCCGCCACGGGGTTACCCTCGCACGTGACCGGCGTGCGCGCGGCATCGTCCATTCGCCGGATCCCAAGCGTCTCGTACGCGCCGTCAGTCGGAACGTACCCACCGTCTGGACCGGGAATACCCTCAACGAGTTGGAGGTCGCGGAGACTCTGCATCCGATTGCGAACAGTTCCGGCGTTCCGGTTGACCGTTTCGGCGATTTCACGTCCGCAGACTGGCTGGTCCGTGTTTTCCGCGAGGTTCACGAGCGACGTGAGAATCCGTTTTTGACTCGACGTGAGCTGTATCGTTGACATACCAACCTCCAGCAGACTAGATTGTATAAACGTTAGGGTTTAGCGACCTTATACACTTGTTACAAATAATCTAGGCGAGAAAAAGTGATGAATGTACAATCATACTTTTAATAACGCAATGTATAGAAATACACGAAGTGTCGGAACTCTCTTGTCTGAACAATCGGTATCTTTTTTGTTCTTTTACTGTATATTTAGTACAGTACTAGCGGTTCGGTTCTTGATGTTGTGCATAAGAACCATAATTCCTTAAACAATGGCTCCAGTGAGTATTTACTTCTTCATTTTGAACTAGAAACTGAGTATGAATCGACGAGTTAACCACCAGTCGGGGTCGCGACACGTGCTGACTACGGCGACAGAGGTGGGCGCAGATGGATGAGCCCGGGACGGCCGCATTTAGCTCGGGATCGATCCCCGGCCGTTCTTCGACTACGAACGCCGACGAGTGTGATTCAGGGAGCTGCGGCGAAGCGACCGTCTCGCCATTGACTGACGACGAGGAGTCCGCCTTCGACGCGTGCGACCCGCAAACTGAGCGAGAACGAATTCGTTCGTTCCTCAATGAGCGCGTTGAACGCGCCACGGCCGACGGTGTGATCGTAAATATGAGCGGCGGGCTGGATTCGACGGTAACGGCCGCGCTTGCGGTTGAAGCACTCGGTGCCGACAACGTGTACGGTCTGATCCTCCCCTGCAACAAGATCGGTGCGCCACATGCGCGGGACGCTGAAGCGCTCGCGAACGCGCTCGGTATCGCACACGACACGGTCCACCTCCAGCCGCTGTTCGCGCAGTTCGGCGCCGTGGCGCCGGATCAGTTCGACCTCCACGACGAGCCGACCCGCTCCGGTAATGCGGTCGCTCGACTCCGGATGACGCTCGCCTACCTCGCTGCGAACGCCACAAATCGGCTCGTCTGTGGGACGACAAACCGGAGCGAACTGCTCCTCGGCTACTTCACGAAATACGGTGACGGTGCGGTCGATCTGCTCCCGCTCGGCCACTTGTACAAAACAGACGTTCGAGCGCTCGCAGCCGAACTTGCGGTTCCGGAGTTCGTCGTCGAAAAAACGCCGTCGGCCGGGTTTCTCCCCGGCCAGCGGGACACAGACGACCTCGGCGCCGCTTACGAAGCTATCGACCCGATTCTGCAACTCGGCGTCGATCGCGACCTCGGCGTCGAGGCGATCACTGATCGAATCGGCGGCGTCGACACCGATCAGTCGGTCGACGAGAAGACGGTCACAGACCTGCTCGAGAGGTACCGCTCAACGGTCCACAAGCGCGCCCCACCGCCGATCCCCGACGCAGCCGGCCGATAGCACTAACCCCGACCTGCGGACCGGCCGCTTCGGATCTGTGGTGTGGATCCCTCGTCACGACCCTGTCGCTTGTCGGTCGGCGATCGTCTCACTCCCAGTCGTCGGGCCACAGGTTCGCCGCGCGCATCCCCGTCTCGAAGTCGGCCGCTCTGAACGCCTCGCTCAGTTCGTCTTGGTCGAGTCGCTCCACCTCCCGGTCGGACGCCGCAAACTCCGTAACTAACAGGGCGGTCAGCATAGCGTGTTCGCGCACGTTTCGATCGTCTACTTTGTCGCGGGTGTCGGCGTGGGTGTGTCCCCAGCCGCGCCCCCTGTCGCCCGAGTCGCTGTGTAACTGGAGCGCAGGCACGCCTTGGCGGACGAAGGGCCACTGGTCCGAGAACGGGTGCGGCTCCGTCTCGACCGAAACCGGCTGTCGAGTCGCTGCCGACACCGCTCGCGCGACCGATGCGGCGTCTGCGGAGGCGTGTGCCATCGCGACGAGATCGCGAAACCGTCCCGCACCGTCGACGTTGACCACGCCGCGAACGCGATCGAGGTCCAACTGGTCAGCGAGGTGTTCCGCACCGAGGAGACCGATCTCCTCCGAGCCGACACCGACGACATCGACGCCGATCGGGAGGTCCGCCTCGGTGAGGATCTTCGCTGCGGTCACGACGGTTGCGATTCCGCAGCCGTTGTCGAGTGCCCCTTCGGCGATGTCGTGTGCATCGAAGTGGCCTATCAGGAGGAGTCGCTCGTCGGTGTCCGGCCCGACGCGGCCGATGACGTTCCGGCTCTCTCCTCGGTCCGTCGTCGCCTGGACGGTGATGTCGGCCTCGGTGCCGACTGGTTCGGCGTTGTCGACGACATCGGTCTCCCTGCCGACTGCGTACTCGCGAAGCCACGAGCCAGTCTCCTTCGAGACGCCGACGGCGACCGCATCGGCCTCCCCGCCGAACGTCAGCGAGCCGGTCGGGGGAAGCTGGCCGTCGAGGTGGTTGACGAAAATGAATCCGACCGCCCCCGACTCGATCGCGTATCCGAACTTCTCCATCCGGTGAACGAACCGACCGCCCGGCGGTGTCGTCGTCGAGGCGACGGCGATACAGCCGTCCACGTCTCGCTCGTCGATCTCCGCGGGCGTCCCGTAGCCGACGTCGACCAGCCGGCCGGTGACCGTGCCGGCCGGGGAGTACGGAAGCGCGATCGACTCGAACTCGCGGGTCGTGGTTCCGCCGTTTCGGCCCGGGACAGTCACGTGGAGATCGGCGCTGCCGCGATCCCAGGCGTCGATCTCGAAGGGGTCGATCGTAACCCCGTCGAGCCCTGCTCGCTCGAAGGCGTCGGAAACGAGGTGGGCAGCCCGGCGCTCGCCCTCGCTACCGGCCATCCGGCTCCCGAACGCGGTGAGGTCGGTGAGAAACCGCCACGGCCCGTCATCGGTCCACGTTCGCCCGAGTGCGGGGGCGAGTTCGGCGTATCGCTCTCGGACGCGCTCGACGGCGTCGGAGTCGCTCACAGTAGCCACGGCGGCCGGGTGTCTCGTCATGGAAACTGCACTCTCGGCATCGAGTTAAGCGTGTGGCTCCCGGCACCGGAAACGCTATGTTGAAGTGTCACCGTCGGGTAGCGTTTCACGCGCACCGTTGGTCCAGTGGTAGGACATTAGCTTCCCAAGCTAATAGCCCGGGTTCAATTCCCGGACGGTGCATTTCTCGAACG
>LKMY01000032.1 GCA_001564205.1 Nanohaloarchaea archaeon PL-Br10_U2g5 | reverse complement strand
TGAGGCGCTCGGAGAGATCGATTGGACGAACACGCCGACGGTCTCCATGCATTTCGCGTCACACAGCGGCTACTGGCGAGGGATGGTCGGCGGTGAGCCGACGTACGGTCGTCACCGTCGCGGCAATCGCTCGGATCTGGGGTTTGCGATGCGAACCGACGAGCTGCGGGCAGTTCTCCGTGCGGCCGACTGGGACCGACCCGAGGCCGACGAAGACGCGGGCGTGTTTCGCGTTTCGACCGACGCTATCGACGACGAGCGACTGCTTATCGACACCGTCAACGGGGAGTCTCTCGAATCGCTGTCCGGGAGTTGTACGGTCGACGGGGAGGGTATCATCCGCGAGCTGGACGTCGAATACGAGTTCACCTATCAGGACCAACTGTTTTTGAACCGGTTTACGATCCGTAGCGAGGATATCGGTGCGGTTTCGGTGAGCGATCCGGAGTGGTTCGACACCGCAGTCGATCGGGCGCCGGAGATGACGGCAACGCTCGTCGAGGACGGCCAGTTCGTCGAACTCTCTCACGAAGGGGGGAATCCGATCTCGTCACAGGCAGACATTGCGATAGACGGCGAAGTAGAGGGTGATTTAGGCGGTGTTCAGCTGACGCAGCCGATCGAAGCCGGTGAGACGGTGTATCTATACATCGAAGACGGAGCTGCACAGTCCGCCCGTGAAGAGATCCCTGCTGGTGCGTCCCCGACGCCGTTTGAAGGGATGGTTGCCCTCTGGGCGTTGTTCGGGATGGAGTACTTTTTCGTGGAGACGTGATCTCGAGTCGGCACTGACCGTCTGTTCTCCTATTATTCCTTCATGATTGTTCCTTGTGATTCCATAGCAAGCACTAAGAGGGAACCAATACAACGTCAAATTACGAGGCCCTCACGGGCTCACATACCACTATGACTGATGATGAACTCATCTGGCGGATTTCGGGGGGATCCGGTGACGGGATCGCTTCGACTAGCCAGAACTTCGCAAAGGCCTTGATGCGATCGGGGCTCAACGTTTTCACGCATCGCCACTACCCGTCGCGGATCCGCGGGGGTCACACGTACACCGAGATCCGAGCGGCTGAGGGTCCGGTCCAGTCTCGCGGAGACGGGTACAACTTCCTGCTTGCACTTGGCGACTCGTTCGCCCGGAACCCGCAGGAGGACGCCCTTTACGGAAACGAAGAGATCAAGCCTCTCTCGGAGAACCTCGACGAACTCCGCGAAGGCGGCGTTATCGTGTACGATGAAGGGTTACTCGACGCCTCGGAGATCCCGAACTTCGACGAGCGCGTCGAAGAGAACAACTGGCACGTATACCCCCTCGACCTCCGTGGGCTCGCCCGCGACATGGGTCGTGAGGTCATGCGCAACACCGCCGGCGTCGGCGCGACCTGCGCGCTGATCGGCATGGATCTCGACCACGTCGAGGATCTCATGCGCGACGCGATGCCGGAGAAAATCCTCGATCCGAACCTCGAGATCCTCAACACCGCCTACGATCAGGTGAGCGAGGAGTACGACGTCGATGCTTCGGACGTCGCGGTACCGACCGGCGAGCACGACGAGACGCAGCTGCTCATGTCCGGATCGGACGCCATCGCGTACGGCGCCATCGACGAGGGGTGCCGATTTATCGCTGGCTACCCCATGACACCGTGGACTGAAGTGTTCACGATCATGGCGCAGAACCTGCCGAAGCTCGACGGAATCTCCGAGCAGGTCGAAGACGAGATTGCGGCGGCCGCGCTCGCCGTCGGTGCCTCACACGCGGGCGTCAAAGCGATGTCCGGCTCCTCCGGTGGCGGCTTCGCACTGATGTCCGAGCCGCTCGGGCTCGCGGAGATGACGGAGACGCCGGTCGTTCTCATCGAGGCCATGCGCGCCGGTCCGTCGACCGGGATGCCGACGAAGCCGGAGCAGTCCGACCTCGAACACGTCCTGTACACCTCACAGGGCGACTCCCAGCGGGTCGTTTTGGCGCCGGGAACCGTCGAAGAGGCGTACGAGCAGTCGCGAATCGCCTTCCGGCTCGCCTACGAGTATCAGATCCCGTCTATCCTGCTGTACGACCAGAAACTCGGCGGCGAACTGATCAACGTTCCGAAAAGCCACTTCGACCGCGAGCCGAACCCGGGGCTCGGGAAGACCCTGACCGAGGACGCGCTCGCGGAGGAGCCGCACTCGCCCGACGGGAAATTCCACCGCTTCCAGCACGACGTCGACGACGGCGTCTCACCGCGGTCGATTCCCGGTCAGAAGGGCGGTCGCTACCTCGCGACCGGCAACGAGCACGACCCGACCGGCCACATCTGTGAAGACGCGGACAACCGCGTCGCACAGATCGACCGCCGGACACAGAAGCTCGAAGCGATACGCGCGGACCTCGATCAGGAGGACACCGGCTCGTACGTCGGCCCCGACGACGCCCAGTACGGGATCCTCACGTTCGGGAGCCAACAGGGTACGGTCGAGGAGGCGGTCGGCCGCCTCAACGACGCCGGTGTCTCGGTGAAGTCGTACGGCGTCTCCGACATGCTCCCGTTCCCGACCGAGCAGGTCGAGGCGTTCGTCGAGAGCGTCGACGAGGTGCTCGTCGTTGAGATGACCGCCTCCGGACAGTTCCGCGGGCTCGTCCAGAAGAACCTCGGCCGCTACGGCGAGAAGCTGTCGAGCCTGCTGAAGTACAACGGGAACCCGTTCGAGCCGGCGGAGATCGTCGACGGGTTCGAGGCCGCGATCATCGAGGGCGACGGCGATGCGTCCGGCCATCAAACCACATTCGTCCCAGCCGCAGGTGACTAAGACATGAGCACGTTTTCAGCGATCGGAGAGGAGCGAGAGATCGACCGCGACGAGTACACCCCCAGCGTCGAGCCGCAGCCGACCTGGTGTCCGGGCTGTGGTGACTTCAGCGTCCTCAAGGCGCTCAAACAGGCGCTCCCCGAAGTCGGCCGTACGCCCGAGGAGACGCTTCTGTGCACCGGAATCGGCTGCTCCGGCAAGCTGAACAGCTATCTCGATACGTACGGATTCCACACGATCCACGGTCGCTCGCTGCCCGTGGCCCGTGCCGCGAAGCTGGCGAACCCCGACCTCGAAGTGATCGCCGCCGGCGGCGACGGCGACGGCTACGGGATCGGCGGAAATCACTTCATCCACACGGCCCGGGAGAACCACGACATGACGTACATCGTCTTCAACAACGAGATCTTCGGGCTCACGAAGGGACAGACCTCACCGACCAGCCCGAAGGGTCACAAGTCGAAGACGCAGCCGCACGGCAGCGCCAAGGAGCCGCTCAAGCCGCTCTCACTGTCGCTCAACGCCGGGGCGTCGTACGTCGCCCGCACCGCTGCGGTCAACCCGAACCAGGCGAAAGAGATCATCATCGAGGCGATCGAACACGACGGCTTCGCGCACGTCGACTTCCTCACGCAGTGTCCGACGTGGAACAAGGACGCGCGCCAGTACGTCCCGTACATCGACGTCCAGGAGTCCGAGGATTACGACTTCGACCCGACGGACAAGGTTGAGGCCGCGGAGATGATGCGGGAGACCGAAGAAGCGCTCCACGAGGGGAAAGTGCTCACCGGTCGCTACTACGTCGACGAGGACCGTCCCTCCTACGGCCAGGAGAAGCGTGCAATCGGCGAAATGCCAGAAGCGCCGCTGGCCGAGCGCTACTGGGACGACGAGTACGAGTGGGAGCGGTCACACGACCAGTTCCTCGACAAGCACGCCTGACGCGGCGACTGGCGGCGGTTTTTTTCGAGCGTTCGTCTCATTTTTCGATTCGCAAGGTATTTTTTCCGTGGTGACAAAGCAACACGTATGAGTACGGTATCGACGGAAGAACGGATCCTGTCGGTGTTAGAGGAGGACGCACAGGCCTCCTGCGGAGAGATCGCCGAGCGGGCCGAGGTCTCAAAGCCGACAGTGCGGAAATATATCGATCGGCTCGAAGAGCAGGGCGTGATCGTCGGCTACTCCGCCGAGATCGACCCGAAGAAACTCTCCTCACAGTCGATCGCGATGGTCGGTATGGACGTCGACTCGGGCAAGTACGTGAGTGCGACTCGGACGCTGAAAGACCTCGACGAGATTCAGGCACTGTACACCTCGTCGGGCGATCACATGCTGATGGCTGAGGTCCGCGCCCGCGACGGCGACGAGCTGGGCGACGTCATCTCGGAGAAGCTGTTGGCGGTTGACGGCGTCACCGCCGCACACCCCTCGTTCTTACAAGAGCGCCTGAAATAAACGCGGCCAGAGCGACCGGCGCGCTCTCAACGACTGCAGCGTTGATGCCGCCGCCGCAAGCGTCACTTAAGTGCGGTCACGTCAGCTGTAACGATCGACTCGTCCCCGGCGTGACCGCGGTGGGTGCCGCGCCGGGAGAAGCCGTGAGCGTGGAAGAACTCCTGTGCCCCGGGGCTATCAGTGGGGACTCTCGAGCGAAGCGTGTCAACTCCCCGGTCACTCACCGATTCGGCGACGCACGAGAGCAGGTCGCCCGCAACACCCTCGCCGGCGTGACCCGGATGGACCCATAACGCGAGCAGCTCCGCCTCGGTGCCACAGGCGTCGGGGTGCGCGATTGCAACACCGATCGGTCCGTCGTCGTCTTCCATCAGGAACGACCACTCTGCCTCCGCGGCGGCTTCCCGGACGCCGGCGGCAGAGACGTCGAGTAAGGGTGCGCCGAGATCGTCGAAGACGGTCTCCTCACGGGCCCGTGAGACTGCCGTCCGTAATGCCTCTGCGTCGTCGGGCTGAGCCGCCCGGAGATGCATACATAGGTATACGTAAAGAAGTCACCTATAGGTTTCGGCAGGCGACTGTCGCTGCTCGATTCGACGGAGAAATACACTCGATCGTAGAGCAGCAATCGGTCGGCGGTACCGGTTTGCTCATCGTCACAGAAACGCGAGAGTTTGGCAAGAATCGAAGAGAGAGAATCCGTTTCAACCACGGTACCAGTGTCCCAGGCGCGTCGGTGGCGGCCGTAGTGATGCCTGCTCGGCGCCGCGGGAACTACCGGCGACTTTCGTGGAGGATCAGTACGGTATTAGTCGGCCAGAATGTGGGACAGAACGGATGAATTCGAACGATCGCGGCATCGCCCACTTCACCATGGTCGGGCACGGTGTCTTTCACGGCCACGAGCTGTCGATCCCCGTGTTTCTGGTCGTCTGGCTCGCCGTCTTCGACCTGTCGACCTTTGCTTGGGGGATAGCCCTCGGCGTCGCGTTCGGGCTCGTCGGCGTCGGCTCACCCGTTGCGGGCGTGCTGGCCGACCGATATCCCGCCCGACGGCTGGTCTCGGTCTCCGCCGCCACCATGGGACTCGCGCTCGCGGCGATAGCCATCGTCGGAACGCTCTCCGCCGTTCTCGTTGGCCTCGCCGCGTGGGGCGTCGCCGCGAGCGTCTATCACCCCGCGGCGCTCGCGCTGATCAGCCGCGGATCTGACCGAAGAGGAACGGTCCTCGGCTACCACGGCGCCGCCGGCAGCCTCGGAACCGTGGTCGGGCCGCTCACGGTCCTCGTCGCGCTCGCGTTGTTCGACTGGCGACCGGTCATGTTCGCGCTCGCAGTGCCCGCGTTGGCGGTACCGATCGTCGGTCGGATCTCCACGTTCGACGAGCGGGCGGCCGTCGACGCCGAGCGCGCGAGTTCGGTGAGCAGTCCGCGAGAGTTCCTCGCGGACTCACGGGCGCTGTTCGCGAGCGGGTTCCTCGTCGTTTTCGCTGTCGTGTTGACCTACGGAATCTACTATCGCGGGCTGTTCACGTTCCTCCCGGACGTGCTCTCGCGGCTGTCGGTGTTTCGACCCGTCACCGTCGGCGGTGAGACCGTCGACGCCGACCAGTTCGCCTACTCCGCGCTGCTGCTCGTTGGCGTCGTCGGCCAGTACGCCGGCGGTGCGTTGAGCGATCGGCTCGCGACCGACCGCATCCTGATCGGTCTACTCTGCACCGTCGTCGCGGCGACGCTCGCGTTCCTACCGGCGAGCGCCGCCGGCGCCGTTCCGCTGTTGGCGGTCTGTGCCGTTCTCGGCTTCGCGATATATGCGGTGGCGCCCATCACGCAGACGCTCGTCGCGGAACACGCGCCGGCGGAACACCACGGCATCTCCTTCGGCTACACCTACCTCGGCACGTTCGGGTTCGGTGCGCTGGGCGCTTCGATCGGCGGGGCAGCGCTCACCGTCGGCGGCGAAACCGCCCTCTTTCTCGCGCTTGCGGGCGCGGCCGGTGTCTGTGTGCTCGCCGCGATCGTCCTCTCGATCCGCGTTCGCCGGTGACGGGCCGTCTCGCCCTCGGCGCGGGAACTGCGTCGGCGGCGATCGAACCCGTGGCTACGCGGCAGGCTCGATCCCGATCGTTACGGAGACGTCTTCCACGTCCCACTCCTTGACGAGGCCGCCCGCTGCATCGCTTGCCCTAGTCGGATCGTCCAGCCACTCGTCGGCGCGCACTTCTCCGGCTATCAGATCCGCGTGCTCGTCGACGAAGCCGGCGACGCGGTCGTCGTCGACCGCGACGCCGACCCGGATCCGCGCTTCGACATCGAGATCAAGCTCCTTGCGCATCTCCTGGATTCGGCGGATCACGTCGCGAGCGTATCCTTCCGACTCGATCTCGGCGGTCAGTGACGTATCGACGTAGACGGTTCCCCCCTCGAAGTCGACGCCGGAGACGTGTGCCGGCGGCTCGGTGACGTATTCGACCATCGAATCGTCGAGATCGATCGGCTCGCCGTCGACCGCGATATCATCGCCCTCGATCGCCTCTCGGCTCGCGCCTTGAACCGCGCTCATCACCTTCTGAGCGTCCGCACCGAAGGCGGGCCCGATTTCAGCCATCTGCGGCTCGGCGGTCTCGACGAGCTCGTCGAAGACGTCGGTTACGAACACCTCTCGAGCGTTGACGCGGTCCGCAATGAGGTCGGAAAGACGCTCGACAGCAGCCGTAATACCCTCATCGCCGCTCTCGACCACGACGCGCGGCACGGGCCAGCGGAGCTTGCGGCCGGCCTGCTGGCGGGCGTTCGCGGCGGCCTCTTCGACATCTCGGAGGACCCCGATGTCGCGTTCGAGGTCGGCGTCGCGGAGCTCGTCGTCCGGCTCGGGGTACGAGAGCGCGTGGACCGTCGCCGCCTCGCCATCGAGCGTCTGGTACATCCGCTCGGTGAGGTACGGCGCGATCGGTGCGAGCATGCGGATCGTCTCGTCGAGGACGGTCGACAGCGTGGCGTACGCGCCGCGCTTGGAGGCGGAGTCGGCCTCCTCCCACATGCGGTCGCGGACCGCTTTGACGTAGAAGCGCGAGACGTCTTTGGTGACGAACTCGATCACGGCGTTGACGGCGTCGCTGACGCGGTAGTCGGCCCACGCTTCCGTCACCTCGGTCTCGACCGATTGGAGCCGAGAGAGCACCCACTCGTCGACGAGTTCGAGTTCGCCGTCGTCGAGCGACGCCTTGGCGGGGTCGTAGCCGTCGAGCTCCATGTACTCGAGCGGGAACCGGAACACGTTCCAGAGGATGTTGAGCTTCCCCTGGATCTCACCGAGGCCGTCCCACTCGAACGCGAGGTCGACACCCTGCTGGTCGTGACTGAGCAGGTACGTCCGGAGCGGATCGCGGCCGGCCCGATCGATCGCCTCCTCTGGGGTGACGATGTTGCCGACCGATTTCGACATCTTCCGACCGTCTTCGTCGTTCGCAAACCCGTGCATGAGCACCTCTTCGTAGGGGGTATCGCCGACTGCGGCGGTTCCCATTCCGAGCTGTGACCAGAACCAGCCGCGGGTCTGGTCATGCGCCTCGACGATCAGGTCGGCGGGCCACAGCTCGTCGTGGTCCTCGGTGGACGACGGGTAGCCAAGCGTCCCCCACGTCGCGACTGAAGAGTCGAGCCAGACGTCGAAGACGTCCTCGACGCGGCGGTACGTGGTCCCGTCCTCGACGATCGTCAGGTCGTCAACGGCAGGGCGGTGGAGGTCGATCGTCTCGGGGTCGATATCCTCCGCGACACGGTCGGCGAGCTCTTCGCGGGTGCCGACGACGATCATGTCGTCGTCGAGCGCGCCGGCCTCAGCGTTCTCCGGCACCCAGATCGGGATCGGAATCCCCCAGTAGCGCTGGCGCGAGACGTTCCAGTCAGGGGCGTCCTCGATGAAGTCGCGGAAGCGGTTATCGCGAGCCCACTGCGGATGCCACTCGGAGGCTTCCATGTTGTCGAGGAGGTCCTGCTTGAGATCGGTGATCGAAATGAACCACTGGTCGTTGACAAGTTGGATGACCCCCGTGTCACAGCGCCAGCAGTGGCCGTAGCTGTGGTTCACCGTGCCGTGCGCGAGCATCTGTCCGTCGGCGACGAGATCGTCGATGATCTCGTCGTTGGCGTCGCGCACGAACTGCCCGGCGTACTCGCCGGCCGCCTCGGTGAACTCGCCGTTCGGCTTGACGGGACAGTAGATGTCGAGTCCGAGCTCCGTCCCGCGATGGAAGTCCTCTTCACCGTGGCCGGGCGCGGAGTGGACGAGTCCGGTGCGGTCGGCTTCCACGTAGTCGGCTGCGTACACCTGCCCGGCACCCTCGAAGTCGGGAAACTCGGCGACGCGCTCCGCGAGCGGATGATCGTACGCCCAGCCGAGCATGTCGGCGCCGGTGAGTTCGGCTTCGATCTCGTACGCCTCGTAGCGCCCCTCCTGAAGCACGTCCTCGACGCACTCCGCGGCGACGTAGATCAGCTCTTCTTCGCCGTCTTTCACGGCGCGGACGGCGTTGTAGGTGAGTTCCTCGTCGACGGCGATAAACGTGTTCGCGGGGACCGTCCACGGCGTCGTCGTCCAGATGACGAGGCTCCCTTCGCGGTCGGACAGCGAGAACTTCACGTAGATCGAGGGGTCGTCGACGTGTTCGTATTCGACCTCGTTGTTAGCGAGTCCGGTCTCACACCGCGGGCACTGCGAAATCGACCGTTTCCCCTGCTCGACGAGTCCGTTGTCGGCGACGTTCGAGAACGCCCACCACGCGGCCTCCATATACTCGGGATCGATCGTCTCGTAGGGATCCTCCCAGTCCATCCACACACCGATCGATTTGAAGTCGTCGTCCATCGCGGCGCGGTTGCGGAGGGCGAACTCCTTGCATTTCTGGATGAACGGCTCCATCCCGTACGCCTCGATGTCCCGTTTGTTTTCGAAGCCGAGCTCTTCCTCGACTTTCACCTCGATCGGGAGCCCGTGCATGTCGTAGCCCGGCCGGTCGGTGACTCGATGGCCGGTCATCCGCTTGTGGCGGATGACGGCGTCTTTCAGCGTCTTGTTCCACGCCGTACCGAGGTGCATCTGTCCGGAGGTGTACGGCGGCCCGTCTACGAAAAAGAAGGGCGGGTCGTCGGCGTGTGCCTCCTTTGCCGACTCGTATGCGTCCGCGTCGTCCCAGTACTCGTCGACCGCCGGCTCGACGTCTGCGGGCGTGTACTGGTCGTCGATCTGCTCCATATCTGTTGGTCTGCGCGCGTATATTTGAATACGGCGGAGTCGGGGCCGGACGCTCAGACCACCTTCGTCGACACCGCGATACCGGAGCCTACCGGGAGCATCGCCGTCTCGACCGCGTCGTCGGAGCGCACGGTCCCGACGTACTCGCCGATACCTCGCGTCTCCTCGTCGATCTCGGCGTCCGGAAGGGGTGTGCCGTCCTCGAAGTGTGCGACGAGATCGCCGAAGTCGATCGGCCCGCGCGTGATGTTGTCGGCGACGATCACACCGCCGGTTCGAACCTTCGGGAGGACCGTCCGATAGGCGTCGACGTACCGGTGTTTCTGGTGGTCGATGAGGACCACGTCGAAGGGGCCGTCGTACCGCTCGATCGTCTCCATCGCGTCCCCGACCTCGAAGATCACTCGGTCGGCGTACCCGCCGTCGGCCGCGAAGGCGACGCCGCGTTTCGCCTCCGCTTCGTCGAACTCCGTACAGACCACCGACTTCGCCCCGCCGCGGAGGAACCACGTCGCGGAGTAGCCGAAGCCGGAGCCGAACTCGAAGACGCGCTCGGCGTCGGTCAGTCGAGCGAGCAGTCGAAGGACTGCGCCCGCCTCCGGGCCGATGATCGGGAATCCCCACTCGTCGGCCAACGCTGCCATCTCGGTCTGCGTCGCGGTGTGTTCGGGCGCCGTCGCCGTGAGGAAGCGCTCGATAGAGTCGGCACAGACATCCATGGTCCCGTTTCGGCCACACGGCACTTGAAACCGGCCGCCGAATGAACCATCGACCGCCTGATGAGCCATCGACCGCCTGATGAGCCATCGACCGCCGAGTGAGCGGGCCGAGGGAGCGGGCGACTGACCGCGGCGCTTCCGCCCTGGAAACTGTTAAGTCCCGCTCGGCCGACCGATTTACTAATGTACGATCCTGAAGAACTGGCCGCGATCCGCGAGGCCAAGGAGTCGTGGGAGGCGGGGGCCTACGGCGACACCGTTGATCGGTTCGGAGAGCGGAAGGAGACGTTTACCACCGACACCGGCGGTCAAGAAGTCGATCCGCTGTACACGCCCGCTGACGTCGCCGCCCACGACTACCGTGAAGACGTTGGAAACCCGGCAGAGGAGCCGTACACGCGCGGCGTTTACTCGACGATGCACCGCGGACGGCTCTGGACGATGCGCCAGTACGCGGGGATGGGCACCGCTGCAGAGACGAACAAACGGTTCAACTACCTCATCGATCAGGGCTCCTCCGGGCTCTCGATGGCCTTCGACCTGCCGACGCAGATGGGATACGACTCCGACGCCGCGATGGCCGAGGGGGAGGTCGGGCGGTCTGGCGTCGCCATCGACACCCTCGACGACTTCGAAACGGTGTTCGACGGGATCCCGCTCGACGAGGTATCGACGTCGATGACGATCAACGCCCCTGCGGCCGTCCTCCTCGCGATGTACGTCGCGATGGGCGACGAGCAGGGCGTCCCCCGCGAGCAGCTCCGGGGGACGATTCAGAACGACATCATGAAAGAGTACATCGCTCGGAACCTCTACATCTATCCGCCCGAGCAGTCGATGCGGCTCATCACGGACATCTTCGAGTTCTGCGGGGCGGAGACGCCGAATTTCAACACGATCTCTATTTCGGGATACCACATCCGTGAGGCGGGGTCGACGGCGGCTCAGGAGGTCGCGTTCACGCTCGGAGACGGGATCGAGTACGTCGAAGCCGCCATCGAAGCGGGGCTCGACGTCGACGAGTTCGCCCCACAGCTCTCGTTCTTCTTTAACGCCCACAACAACATCTTCGAGGAGGCCGCGAAGTTCCGCGCCGCCCGTCGGATGTGGGCACAGATCATGGACGAGCGGTTCGGCGCCGAGAACCCGAAATCGAAACAGCTCAAGTTCCACACGCAGACCGGCGGCTCCACCCTGACGGCCCAACAGATCGAGAACAACGTCGTGCGGGTCGCGTACCAGGCGCTTGCGGCCGTGCTCGGCGGGACCCAAAGCCTCCACACGAACGGGAAAGACGAGGCGCTTGCGCTCCCCACCGAGAAGTCGGTCCGGACCGCGCTCCGCACCCAGCAGATCCTGGCCCACGAGTCTGGAGCCGCCGACACGATCGACCCGCTTGCCGGGAGCTACTACGTCGAAAGCCTCACCGACGGGATCGAAGAGGAGGCGTTCGAGATCATCGAGGCGGTCGACCGTCGGGACGGAATGTTGGAGGCGGTCAAGAGCCAGTGGGTCCAACGCCAGATCCAAGACGTCGCCTTCGACCGCCAACAGGAGATCGAAGAGCG
>LKMY01000031.1 GCA_001564205.1 Nanohaloarchaea archaeon PL-Br10_U2g5 | reverse complement strand
CGGTTCTGGAACAGCGCCACGTCGGCGTTGTCCATGAACGTCTCCGGGACGTTGATCGGCTCGGAGGTGAACCGCTGGATCATCGAGACGATGTCGGACGCGTGGAACGTCAACATGACCGGGTGGCCCGTCTGGGCCGCCTGAAACGCCATTCGACCCTCGGCGCCGCGGACCTCGCCCACGATGATGTAGTCGGGGCGTGATCGGAGCGCGGCGGCGACCAAGTCGAACATGTCGACGTCGGAGGAGCCTTCTCCGCCCCCCTCACGCGTCAACAGCTGCTGCCACGTGTTGTGCGGCGGGATGACCTCGGCGGTGTCCTCTGCGGTGTAGATCTTCGAGTCGCTCGGGATGTACGAGAGGATCGCGTTCAGCGTCGTCGTCTTCCCGGACGCGGTCTCGCCGACGACGAACACGGTCTGTTCGTTCTCCAAACAGAGCCAGAGATACGCCGACAACTCCGGCGACAGCGTCCCCCAGTTGGTGATCTGATTGATCGACAGCGGCACCTCCTCGCCCTGCCGGATCGTGAGCGACGATCCTTTCAGTGAGACGTCATCGGAGTAGATGATGTTGATACGCGACCCGTCGGGCAGCGTCGAGTCGACGATGGGGTCCGAGTCCGACAGCGGATCGCCGATCCGCTCGCCCATGTTGCGCAGCCAGTTATCGAACTCCTTCGGCGTGCCGAAGTCGACGGTGGTCTCCAACATCCCGTAGGTTCCGTGATCGACGTGACACTCGTGGGGGCCGATAACGTGAATATCCTCGTTGGCCGTGTCGCGCATGATCGGTTCGAGCGGTCCGAGCCCGACGATATCGCGGTTGAGCCGATAGCGGATGTTCTGGTACGTCTCCTCCGTGACCGAGAGCTTCCCCATGTTGAACAGTTTCGAAAGCCCGCCGCGCCACCCGTCCGCACCCTCGTCGACGTGTGTCACGTCTTCTAACAGCTCTTCGATGAGGTCGTCGTATCCCGCCTCCGAATCCGGTGCGGTGTGCTGGCCGCTCTCTCTCAGCAGCCGGTTTTTCACCTCGTTGAGGATCTCCGCTTCTGGCCCGGACACCGTCGGCTCGATGGCGTAGTACTTCGTGTCCTGACCGAGGTCGCCGTAGACGTGGCTGTAGATCGGTCCGCCGACCGGGTAGATGACGTTTGGCCGGTTCGACTCGTACTCGCCTTTTGGCTCCTCGATCAACTGCGGGAACTCACCAGTGATCTGTTTGAACTCGCGGAGGTGTTCCCGCAGGTGAGGCCGTTTCATGGCGGCCTTTCGGAGCTCGTCGGACGGTTTCGCGGTGCCGTGTTCGGTCATGGTCTCTCGGTTACGCGACGCTACGGCTCTCGATGACGATCCCGGTCCCCGACCGTACCGAAAACCCGATGGTGTCGCCGACCTGCTCACCCATCCCAGCGAAGCGTTTCACGTTGATCTGCCGCCGGATATCGCTGCCGACCTCGATCATCTCGAGCTGGATGAACACGTCGGCGATCGACCGGAACGGACCGATCGCGTCGTCGCCGATCGCCGACGGGTCGACGGTGAGGACGACCACCTTCCCCTGTGAGATGATATTTCTGAAAAACGAGATGATCTCTAAGGCGGCCTGCCGCTCCTCGTTTTTCCGGACGAGCGCCTCGAACGTCGGATCGTTCCGGAAGATGGCGTCGAACGTGTCGAGGAAGATGACGTCAGATTTCCACATCGCCTCCGCGTTCATCAGCCGTTTGAGCAGCTCCTTGCGCTCGCCGTCGCCGTCGGAAAACGCGCCGCCCGAATCGAAGTCGGCATGCAGGAACAACAGCTCCTCCTGTAAGAGCGGTTTGACCATGCTGTACTCCAACGAATGCATCTGATCCATAAACCCGCGGACCGTGAGCTCCGTCGACATCATCGTCACCGAGGCGCCCTCCTCGATAAGCCCGTAGGCGAACCGCTGTGAGATAGCGCTTTTGCCGGCGCCGTAGTCGCCCTCCATGAGGACGATGCTCCCGCGCGGGATCCCCCCGCCGAGCTCCTTGTTCAGTCGGTCGCGCTCACCCAGACCGATCGAGAGTAGGTTGTCAGTGCGCGGCATCTCAGTTGGCCTCCGTGCGGAACTGGAACAGCTCCTCGTCGCCGTTGATGCTGAGGAACACCCGGTGGTCGGTTCCCTCCTCGAGTCCGTCGTCGTATCCGTCGATCTCGTTAACGTCGATCGTCAGCCGGAGCACGTCGCCGCGACTCCACGCCGCACCGCTCTCGGCCGAGACGAGTTCGCCGTCGAGGGCGTTCGGCTGGACGAACTGACCGTTAAATACGACATCGAGACCGGATCCGTCCGGAGCGAGCCGATACGTGCCGGTGTTCTTTATTAACAGCGTAACGTTCTGCTCGTCGCTCGCGTTGTACACTCCCGCGTTCGGATCGGAGATGACTGCCACGTCGGTGCGGAGCTGCTCGGTCGCGTCGAGTCCGGCGTCGTCGACCGCGGAACTCACGCGGTCGACCCCCGTGGTGATCGTGCCGACGACGCCCGCGGCGATGACGAGGCTCGCGATGAACAGGATCAGGTGTGAGACGGGGACGCTCGCCATCTACACACCGCCCTCCGTTACGGTCGCGGCGTCGCGGACACCGGACTCGACGACGAGGACGAGACGGGTGTCTCCGTCGACGTCGGTCTCCAACGTCGCGTCGTCTACCGTCACCGTCAGCGTCTCGTCACCCAGCCAGAGGTCGGTGTCGTCGTCACCGTCGACGGTCGTGGTCGCGTTCGGTCCGCCGAGGTCGACGTACTCGTTGCCGACGACGAGCGTCGCGTCGCTCACGACGAGCCCGACCGAGCCGTCGTTGGTGGCGTTGACGGTGAGAGTACTGGAATCGTCGTCGTACGTCGCGTTCGCCACTGCGAGGTCGGTGTTTTGCTGTTCGAGCGTACGCTCGTTCACACCGTGTTGTGCATCGGTGACGCGGTCGAACCCGTTGGCCGCGACGGGATAGAACGCGGTGAACGCGAAGAACAGCCCTGCGACGATGATCGCCGTCGACGCGGAGACGCTAACGCCCATCTCCCCACCCTCCGTCGGCCGGGTCGGCGCGGTCGGAACGCGGGTCCGGGTCGTTCATCGGCCGGGGAGCGCCGTCGTTCCGAGCGCGGTCCTCCGACCGATTGCGGTCGTCTGCCTGAGCGCGACCGTTCGCCCGACCGCCCTGACGATCCGCCCGCTCGTCGGTGGTGTCCGCATCACGACCGCGACTTCGATCGCCGTCGTGGCGGTGCCCGTTCCCGCGGGCGCGGTTGTCGAGGTCGCGGGTGTCGCCACGGCCGCTGCCTTCGTGATGGCTTCGCCCTCGGGGCCCTATCGGCGGCGCGCCGCCGCCGACAAGCGATCCGCCGGCGAGGTCGTCCCACCGATCGAGCAGCAGGAGATGACCGCTCGTCCCGTTAAGCTGGGTGACGTATCGGAGGCTCCGGGTGTGGTGTTCCCGCACCAACCGGTCCGTTCCGGGACGGTCGATCAGGTTCCGATCGATCGTGCCGAAGCCGGAAAGGAAGTCTCTGAGCCGCGCGGCGGCCTCCGGACCGACCCACTCGATGCGCTCGTAGTAGTTGATCGCGCGCACCGCGTCGGTGACGTCGCTCTCGGCGACGAGGAACTCCAGCCACTCCATCACGAGGAGGTCCCCGACGTAGTCGCCGGGCAGCTCCGTGAGATACGGCTTTCCACGGCTGCTAGAGAGGTCGTCTTTCCGGACGTATTCGAAGCCGTCACCGCTCGCCTCCGCCGGGTCGCCGCCGGATTGTCGGTCTCGACTACGGTCGGGCTCAGGCTCCGGCTCCGGTTCGTCGAACCCCTCGACCGGTTCCGGCTCCTCCGCAAACGCGTTCGGTTCGTCGGTGAGGCCGTTCGAATCTCCATCGTCGAGATCCGGCTCGTCATCGAACGGATCCGGTTCGTCGCCGAGGTCGTCGTCGAACGGGTCGTCGTTCGCGGCCGCGTCAGCGGTCGCTTCTTCGTCCCCGTCGGCCCAATCAGCCTCCCCGGAGTCGTACTCCTCTTTCAGTTCGCTGAAGCTCTTTCCATCGTCGTTCATGTCGTCTTCGTCGTCCGCCGCCTCGCTTTCGGACGCGGCGTCGGCGGAGTCGCCGTCGTCCGTCTGGTCACCGTCCGGTTCCTCGTCCAGCTCGCCGAACGCATCGTCTCCGTCGTCTTCCTCGTCGAGTAGGTCGTCGTCGAAGAACCCGTCGGCGTCCGCGTTCGCGACGTCCTCGTCGAGGTCGTCGTCTGGCTCCTCTTCATCATCGTCGAAGAGGCCGAACGACTCCTCACCGCCGCTGACGCTGTCGAATCCGCTCGAATCGTCGACGAACGGGTTGATTCCTCGGGTGACCATCTCGTAGATGTCGAGTAAGTTTCTGACGTCCTCCTCGATATCGTCGACTGCGGCGGAGATCTCCTCGTTTTCAGACCGAACGGTCGACACCGTCGAAGAGAGCGAGGCGACCTCGTTCTCGAGGTCGTCGAGACGTTTCTCCAACTCGTCCGTGTCGGAGCCGCCACCGCCGCCGTCGCCGAAATCGTCGTCCCACTCGTCCATTCCGTCGAAGTTGTCGAAGTCGTCCCCACCACCCATTCCGCCTCCACCACCCATTCCGCCTCCACCACCCATTCCGCCCCCGTCGCCCATTCCGCCTCCACCGCCCATCCCTCCGCTGCCGAAGGGGTCGTCGTTGCCGCCCATCTCTCTCGAGTCGTCGTCGGAGCCGCTATCGTCGAGGAACCGGTCGAGTACGCTTGCACCGACGAGCCCCAGCGTGGCGACTATCCAAACGGCCGTTGGAGCTCCCCACACTGGTAGTTCGAGGCCCATTATCACAGATAATCCACAGAACCCACTTCAATTCATCCCTCAAAATATCAGCCGTGAGAAAGCACTCCGGGATCAGAGCTGCCGCTCGAAGCCGTCGGCCGCCCGAACGGCCAGCCGACTGTCGGCGCGGAACCGAACCGTCCGTCCGACGCTGTCGCCGACATCGCTGCCGACGATCGGAATACCGGCCGTTTCGAGACGACGCTCGACACGTTTGACGTTCCTCGGGCCGACGGCGTCCGTGAGATCAAGCATCTCAGCGCCACCGGCGATCCGCGCCTCCAATCGGGTTGGCGTCGCACCCGCCTCTCGGAGCTCCGTGACGAGCGCGTCGATCCCGCTGTCGACGTACTTCCCGGAACGAGCAGTCGGACGACTCGTCCCGTCGTTGGTCGGTAACATCGCGTGGAGCAGTCCCCGAACGCCGGCCCGCTTGTCAGTGAGCGCCACCGCGACACAGGAGCCGAGCCCGCTGGTGGTCAGCTGCTCACCGTCGGTCGCAACGGCGAGTTCACCGACTCCGACTCTGATCCGGCTCTCGGCGGAGTCGGGTTTCCCGTCGTCATTCGATCTGCTGTCGCCGTTGCTCGACTCGCCGGCGGCGTCCACTCTGCCGTCGCGGGACAACGGAGAGTGACTCACGGTTCCGGAAGCCGTGCGAGCGCCGCAGCCAGTTCGCGCTCGTCCGGGAGTGCGTACACGTCGCACCGCGCCTGTACACCCTCCGTTCGGATTGCGGCATCGATCACGAACCCGTAGTCCTGTCGCTCGCTCAGCTTGGCGACGAGCGGACTGATCGTCGACGCGCCGATATCGTGGACGAACTCCGGCGGCGAGTGACTGATCGACGTGCCGAGCACGTTCGCCCAGCCGTCGATAAAGCCGCTCGTCATCACGTTGCCAAGCTCACAGAGCGCGTTCTCCGCCATCCCACCGAGCGGTTCGTCGGGCTCGCTCGGAAGCATCGAGGCGGCGATCGCCGCCGCCGACTCCTCCTCGAACAGGATCGCGAGGTAGCCGCTCGGCTCGCCCTGTAGCTCGAAAACCGTCCCTGCATGGGGCTCGGTACCGACCTCTGCGGGCACGTCCGCGAGCGGAATAAATCGCAGCCGACTCACGTCGACGCTGGTGTCGAGACCGGTCATCATCGCGATGTTGTCGGCGGCGTTCGCTGATCCCTGCTTCGCCAGCGACGCGAACGACGACAGCGACTCGTACGGGATCGCGGTGGTGCTGGCGCCGGCGGAGCCGGCCGTGTCACCACTTGACGAGACCCCCGGTCCGTCGCCGACTCCGGGTCCGCTGTTGGCTCCTCCGGTGCCCGGTGCCGCCGCCGGTGCGGTCTTCCCGACGATGAGGTCGCGAAACGCCCCTGATTCGGGCAACAGATAGATGGAGAAGTCGAGATCGGTGGTTGTCGCGTCCAGCCGGCTCTCGAAGAGGAACACGCCGTCGCCGTCGAGTGCGCCGTCCGGGAGAACCGCTGCGCCGTCCGCCTCGAAGTACCGCGGCGGACTCATGTCGATCGCGGTTCCGAGGTAGTTCGCCCAGCCGTCCAGGAAGCCGCCGAGCGCGATGTTACCGACCTCCGTCACCGCGCTGCGTTCCATTCCCCGCCCGCCGGGAAGCAGCGAGATCAGGGCGTCGGCGTGGGCGGCGTCGAACGCGAGAACGGCCTCGCCCTCCAATCCACCCCGGAGCCCGACGCTCACTCCGATCGATTCGCGTCCGGCGAAGGCCTCGGCGAGGTCCTCCCCGCTGGCGACGCTCGCACCGGTCACTTCGACGGCGAGATCGGTTCCCGTCAGCTCGGCGACGGCGTCGGCCGCTCGTCCGGCACCGCGTTCGGCCAGCCGGTTGCAGGCGCCGAGCGCACGGACATCGACCCGCATTATACCGCCGAGCCGATGGCGTCGAGGACGTTCGGCTTCTGGAACGGCTTCGTGATGTATCCCTCGGCGCCCGCCTTGATCGCGGCTTTCATTTTCTCCTCCTGGCCGACGCTCGTACACATGATCACCGTCGCCTCGGGGTTCGCTTCGACGATCTCCGTCGTCGCTTCGATCCCGTCGCGGATCGGCATCACGATGTCCATCATCACGAGATCCGGGCCGTGTTCCTCGTACTTGTTGACGGCCTCTACGCCGTTTTCGGCCTCGCCGACGATCTCGAACTCCCCGTCGAGGATCTCCCGAAGGAGATTCCGCATGAACTCTGAATCGTCCGCGATGAGCACGCGCGTAGCCATGGTTACTTCGAGGACCGTCCAACAGTCACTTAACGACTCCCCCGTGGTTCTCAGCGCTGAGAACTGACCGCGAGACCGAGTCGCTCCGGGTGCCGAACCGGCTCACACCCAGTGACCGAGCAGGTACGTGGCCCCGACCAGGACCGTTCCGCCGAGTGTCTCTCGCGTGCCGATTCCGAACGGGAGAATCGTCGCCGGCGCCTCCTCCGGCGGCTGCTCGTCGTCGTTCGATTCTTCCGCCTCGTCGTCAGGCTCCGCCGAATCCGCCTCGTCGGAATCGTCGGCGTCGTCAGAGCCATCGACGTCATCAGGGCCCGCATCGTCGTCTGATTCCTCGGAATCGTCGTCGCTGTCGGTGAGCGTCGTCTTCGCGGGATCTTCCTCGATCAGTAGCGTCCCGTTTCGCTCGTCGCCGTCGAGCGTGAGCGTGAATGAGTACGCTCCGGTCCCGAGAGCGGGAGTGACGGATCCGAACCCGACGTAACGTGATTCGTTCGAATCCAACGTCAGCTCCTGAGAAGCGGTGACGTTCCCGTCGTCGATATCGAGAACGAGCGTGCCGTCACCGCTGAGGCCGCCGGCATTGCGCACGTCGGCTTCGAGTGCAGAGAGGTTTCCGTCCTCTGCGATGGTGACGTTCTCGGGCGCGTCTTCGATCGCCAGTCGATCCGGGTCGTCCGTGTCGTTGACGACCACGACGGGTCGGCTCTCTTTGAATGTCGACCCCTCGTACAGCTCGTAGTTCAGGTGAGTTCCGGGCGACACGCCGTCGAAGTCGGCGTCGACCGAAAAGTTCCCGTCGCCGATTTCCAGCGGGGACTGCGTCCGAATCGGGTCGCCGGCGTCGTTGACGAAGTCTGCGGCCAGCTCCGTCACCGGAAGGATTGATGTCGTCCCCGTGACGACCCCCTCATCGGCCTCAACGAGGAGTGTGCCATCGTTGGTGACGTGGTCGTACCGAACGAACCGCTCGCGGATGCTGAACGATGCCTCGGCGCTCGCGCGGCCGTCGGACTCCTCCCAGTACGGGAACTGCTCGGGGGGATGAGACGCCGGCTCGAACGCCGCGGGTGGACTCCCGGTGTCACCGAACCGGTACTGCTCGCCCTCCGTTCCCTCCAGCGCGAACTCGACGGCGAACTCGTCGCCGTGTTCGGGGGTCTCGGTGAACGGACCGTCTGACCCCGTCTCCAACACCAAGTAGATGCGACCGGGAGCCGGCGTGCTCTGGCCTGTTTCCACCTCGTTCGAGTCGGCCAGGATCAGGCTGACGCCGTCCGGATCGGCGTTCGACAGATCGAGCTCCGAACGGGGTTGGTTTCGTCCGGGGTTCGTCTGTCTGACGTGCAGTGAGACGCCCTCCTCGGCTTCAAGCAGATCGGTCAGAACGGTGTGGTTGATCGCTTCACCGGACTGTACGGGCCCCTCCGAGCGATCCTCGGCGAAGTGTGAAATCGCACCCCAGATACCGGTCGCCTCGAAGCCGAGGACGACGCGGTCGCCCGTCGTCACGGTCGTGCGGTCGACGCCGTTTCGTTCGAGGGCGTCGAGCGATTCCGCGTCGTCGCCGTCGGCATCGGGGAGGTCGTCCCGGTCGGCGGTCGTGAACACCTCGATCTCGTCGTGGAACGTCGGCTTCTCCAACACGAGCTCCGAGCGCGCGGCCGTCTCGGCCGGCGTTATCTGTCCCGAATCCTCGACGATGAACGTCCCGTTCGTGATCGCGAGCCGGTATCGCTGTGGAACGATGGGACGAGGAAGGCCGCCGGCGCCGGTTGCGCTGGACAGTTCGCTGAGGTTCTCTGCGACGACAGAGCCGTCTTCGTCGAGGAATTCGAGGTCGCACTCGACCGCCGAACTGCCACAGCTCTCGACGTTGCTCGCGTCGGTGCCGAGCGTTCGGGTGTTGATCGTGGTCTCAGAGCCGGACGTTTTGACCACATCGACGAATCCGACCGACTCCCCGGTGTCGGTGAGGCGGTTCCCGCCGATGAGCAGGTACGTGTCTTCGTCGTTGGCTGTGTGTCTGATCTCGATGGGATCACCGGCGACCCCGGTATACACGGATCGGGCGAAGCTTCCGCTTATTTCCGGTCGATCGACGTGCCCCGAGTCCTCGGGTCCGTCCGCGGTGATGGCGTTACCGCTCCACGGGTCGGCCGTCGGTGCGGGGCTTTCGCCTGAGAGAGCCACGACGCCGGAGCCAGTGACTACGGCTCCGACAACCACGAAGAGAAGCGCGAGCGCAAGGAGCCCGATTCGAAGTGTCGAGAGACGAGGGCGAGCCGCGAGACGAAGGCCGTCCTCGGTGGAGGCGGCCGCGTCGGCGGCGCTGTCCTCGGAACGATCGTCGACCTCTTCGGTGGTCGCGGCGGCAACGGCCGCATCGTCCACGGTCGACCCCGTGGACCGATCCGGAGTCGGCTCCGTGGGCCGATCCGGAGTCGACTCCGTGGGCCGATCCGGAGTCGACTCCGTGGATCGATCCGAATCGTTCGGGGAGCGGTTGGATGTCATCCTGGAGTATCGGTTAGTTGATCAGCGGCGAGCCGCGGAGTCGGCCGGCGTTGAGTTACCCGAGAATCTGCTACTCACCGACTAAAGCGTACCCTCCCGATTATCAGGCCGGAAAATCGAATGCGAGGTCTGAAGCCATCGAGGTAGCAGATCGGAAGACCGAAGCGGGTTCGGACGCTCGGTGGCTCCCCGAAGAGTTAACTCCAACGCGAGTGCGACTTAAATTAGCATGCCATCGTGTCCGCGCTGTGAGGCACCGACAGAGGAAGACGACCGGTACTGTGGCCAGTGCGGCGCCCCGCAGACGGAGGACGCGGCCGAAGAGCTCGACGAATACGTCCAGCGGCAAGCACAGCAGGTCGCAGGCGGTGGCGGCGGCGGCAACACCCCAGACGGCGGCGGCTCCGATTTCGCCCCCACAGCGGACCTCAGCGACCGCGAGCAGCTCTGGCGGCGCGGCTGTTACGTGGTCGGCTACGGAACGATCGTCGTCGCGCTCACGCTCGTTCCGGCGATCGGCTCTTTCCTCCTCATCCTCGGCGGGATCGCGATCCTTCCGCCGATCCGCAGACTCACCGCGGAGCCGCTCGGGAGCCCGCTGAAACGCGAGGTGATGGCCGGGCTGTACGCGGTGCTCGCGCTGATCGGTATCCTGCTGTTCGTTCTTTTTTGATACCCTCCCGCAGCACCGCACCGCTGGATTGGGATACTACTCGATTCGGAACCCGTCCGCGTCCTCCGCCGCCTCCACGAGGTCGCCGATGCTGTCGCTCGCCGAGAGTCCCTGACTCGCCGCGAACCGTTTTATCGCCACCGGCGGGATGTCGACGGTCGTCTCGCTCGCGACGAGGAGCAGTCCGAGCGCCTTCGGCGTCGGGGAGCTCGGTCCCGCGTTCGACGCGAACCACGACACGAGCGAGTCGAACGTTGCCGTCACGTCGTTCGAAACCATTCGCTGGCGGGTGGTGTCGCCGTCGACGTGCAGCGTCGCGTCGATCCCGTAGGTGAACCCGTCGTCGTCGAACGACGTCGCCAGCCAGCGGCTCACGGCCTGCCGATCGACGCCCGTGTCGGGAGGCGGTCGGGCTCCCTCTCCGCGAGGCACCGCCGCGTTCGCCTGCGAATTGTCCCCCGGTGGCTGCCGCTCCGGGCTCGTCGGGTCCGGGGACGTGAAGTCGGTCTCGTCGGCGCGCGTGTGACTCGCCGGTGACCGGCCGACGTTCGGGCGGCCGTTCGTCCCGACGACGTACCGGCTCTCCCCGATCTCGACGACGCTCTCGTCGTCGGTGAAGTCGAGCTCCTCGGGGTCGGCTGGCGGAACGGTCGGATCCGCCGACGGTGCGTCGTGGTCACTCATGGCGTAGCCGTTGTCGCGCGGGAAAATAGGTGTTCCGGGCGGAGGGATCCGCCGCGAAGGTGGTCAGTGGGCTATGCGAGGCTCGTTAGAGGCGGACCGCTTCGTTGCGCTCGTTGAAGAGGTCGGGTGCGCGCAGTTCGACGCTGGTGGTCGCGCCCGAGGGCGAGACGATGTCGAGCGACGACTGGTCGCTCTCGCCGAAGACGAGTCCCTCCCCTTCATCGCCGAACGGCTCCTCTTCGGGGTTGAAGACGACAGTGAATCGCTCGTCGTCATTCAGGACCGCTTCGGAGCCGGAGACGAACTCCCCGGTGGAGTTCTGAACGGCGAATCCACCCTCAGGAATCTCACTCGCATCAGATTCCCCGATGAGATTGCCATCGTCTTCGTCAACCGATTCATTCGAATCCGTGAAGATCAGGTTCTCCTGTCCGTTCGGACCGACAGCCTGTATCGTTGCAGAGCTCAAATCGATCTGATCGGAGCCGGCAGCGCCGGCGACGCCGACACGGATCTCACTGAGGTTTGCAGGGTCGGAATCGTTCTCGACGATACCGACCGTACTCGTCACGTCGATGCGCTCGGAGACGAGGTCTGTACTCTCTTCACCGGTCGCCTCCGCCTGCGACTGCAGGAAGCCGGCGGTGTTGATCAGCACACCGGCGGCGATAGCGGCCACGAGCACCATCGCGATGAACACGATGAGCGTCCCGATACCAACCTGACCGCGGTCGTCGTCGTTGTTGATGAATTCGAACATTGTTACAGCCTCACCGAATCCTGGTCACTGGTCAGCGTCGTCGGCACGCGGATCTCAGTCGTCGTGGTCGCGCCCGACGCACCGGTGAACGTCACCGAGAGCCGATCGCCCGGCTCTAAGTCGCCGTAATCGATATTGTCTGCCGACAGGTTGAAACTGACCACCGCGCGGTCGCTGCTGTCGGTCAGCACGACGCCGTCGTCAGAGTCAGTGAAGATGTCGACGGCCCCATCATCAAGCTCGTTTAGCTGGAAGGACTCTTGGCCGTTCGCTCCGATGAGCTCCGCGCTCACTTGGTCGAGGTCAATACTCCCCGCACCGGGAGCCTTCGCCAAGACGAAGTCGATGTCGGTGACGCTCTGGTTACCGTCGTCAGTCGTCACGTTTCCTGACTGACTCACCACCTGCAGGCGATCGCTCACCTGACTCGTACTCTCTTCGCCCGTTGCCTCCGCCTGCGTCTGTAGGAAGCCGGCGGTGTTGATCAGGACGCCGGCGGCGATCGCCGCCACCAGCACCATCGCGATGAACACGATGAGTGTCCCGATACCAACCTGACCGCGCTCTTCCTCGTCCAGTAT
>LKMY01000030.1 GCA_001564205.1 Nanohaloarchaea archaeon PL-Br10_U2g5 | reverse complement strand
CTCCCACGCGGTGAGCTCCACGCGGTGCAGGGAGCCTACCACCTCGTTGGCGTAGAGGCGTCGGCCGCGATCAACGACGCGCTCGTCGGCTGGCTCGCCGAGCACGCCGCGGATCCGTTCGCGGAGTGATCGGTAGCGGTCAGCCCGTCAGTCCGTCTCAGCGGCGCCGGTAGCGCTTCGGACCGCCGAAACCGTTTTGAATCGGTCGTGCCTCGACACCGATAATGACTCGCCTCCGGTTCGCCCTGTTGAACGCCGCCCACAACGGCGCGAACACTCGACGGAACTTCCGACGAGAGCTCGACGCGGATCTCGCCGAATTCAACGCCACCGACGGTCACCTCCCCGAGCATACCGACTTCGACGGTGTCGTCATCACCGGCTCACGCTCGTCCGTGTACTGGGACGAGCCGTGGATTCCGCCGCTCATCGAGTACGTCGCCGAGGCCGCCGCCGCCGACGTTCCGATCCTCGGCGTCTGTTATGGTCACCAGGTGCTCGCCGAGGCGCTCGGCGGACGCGTCGCCGGAATGGACGGCTTCGAGATCGGCTACAACGCGGTCCGTCACCGGGACGACCAACTGTTCGAGGGGATCGACGAGGAGTTCACGGTGTTCACGACCCACGGCGATGCGGTCGTCGAACTCCCTCCCAGCGCGACGCTGCTCGCCGAGAACGAACACGGTATCCACGCGTTTCGTGACGGCGGCTGCTGGGGCGTGCAGTTCCATCCGGAGTACGACGTTGAAACGGCACGGGAAGTGACCGAGGGGAAACGGGACCGACTCGGGGACGCTCGCGTCGACGCCGTCTTGGAAAACATCACACCCGACGCGTACGACGCGGCGTGCGAGGCGAAGGCGCTGTTCGACAACTTCGTGGCGTACGCCCGTCAGGTGAACGCCCAGCGGAGCGTGGGGGCCGCAGACGACTGACGTCGTTCCCGCGCTCGCCTCGACGCGAGTCACGGAGAGCGCGGCGGCCGGTTGTTCGCCTCGCCACCGACGGGGTCGGCGCCTCCGACAGCTACTTTCCCGCTGGGGCTGTATCGACGTACAATGATTCTGCGGCGGGTGAAAAACGTGCTCGCCCGGGCGAAATCCGAGCTTCGCCGATCGTTCACCGAGGAGCACACGCCACAAGAGACCGCCGGAAGCTTCTCGCTCGGCGTCTTCGTGACGATGTTACCGACCCTCGGAACCGGGCTCATTCTCTTCGTCGTACTCGCGTGGGCGTTCGATCGGATCAACCGCGTCGCGCTGTTCGCCTCGGTGATCGTGTTCAATCCGGTCGTGAAATGGGGCGTTTACGGCGCCAGCTTCGCGATCGGGACGACTATTCTCGGACCCGTGCCCGGGGTGACTCGGTCTGCCGTGTCGCTGTCGGCCGGCCCCGAGGTCGTCACTCGCCTGCTCGTGGGTAACCTGCTCCTTGCGATCATCGCCACGGCGGCCGCCTACGTCGTCGCCTATCGGCTGGTGTCGACGTATGAGTATACAGACATCCCCGTCATCGACGCCGTCACGGATCTCGTCGGCGACGAGGAGAGCGCCGCCTCCGACGACGGGGTCGCAGCCGACCGCGACAGCTGAACGGACGCGAGACCGTCCGTTGCGGCCCTCGCCGTCGACCCGGTCGAACACGCTTATACGGTTCCCGCCCGGAAACACCGTATGAACGTAGTACCGGACACCAGTGCGGTCGTCGACGGCCGCGTGTCCGAACGCGTCGAGGACGGGTCATACGAGGCGGTGACGGTGCTCGTCCCGGAAGCGGTCGTCGGCGAACTGGAATCACAGGCCAACGACGGGCTCGAATCCGGTTGGGACGGCCTGGGCGAGCTAAAACGGCTCGCGGAGCACGCTGACGACGGCAGGATCGAGCTGCGGTACGTCGGCGAGCGGGCTGACGGTGACGCTCGATCCCACGCGCACGAAGGTGATGTCGACGCGCTGATCCGCGACCTCGCCGCCGATCATCAGGCGACGCTGCTTTCCAGCGACATCGTACAAGCGGAGGTCGCCCGCGCGAAGGGGATCGACGTCGAGTACGTCGAGCCGGTCGCTCGTGGCGTCGTCGACGAACTCCCGATTCAGGAGTTCTTCACCGACGAGACGATGTCCGTCCACCTCAAGACGGAGACGAAGCCGAAAGCGAAACGCGGGACGCTCGGCGAGATGCGATACGTCGTCATCGACGAGGAGCCGACGAGCGAAGCACAGATGCGCGAGTGGGCGACCGCGATCGTGGACCTCGCGCGCCAGTCCAACGAGGGGTTCATCGAGCTCTCCGACGACGGGATGGATATCGTCCAGTTCCGGAACTACCGGATCGCGGTCGCACGACCGCCGTTCGCGGACGGGATCGAGATCACGGCGGTCCGCCCCATCGCGAAGACGACGCTCGACGACTACGAGTTCGCCGACGAGCTCCGCGAGCGCTTCCTCGAGCGGAAGCGCGGCGTGCTCATCGCCGGCTCGCCCGGCGCCGGAAAGTCGACGTTCGCACAGGCGGTGGCGGAGTTCTTAAACGAGAACGACTACGCGGTGAAGACGATGGAGAAGCCGCGTGACCTGCAGGTCGGCCCGGAGATCACGCAGTACGGGGCGCTCGGCGGGAAGATGGAGAACACCGCCGACTCCCTCTTGTTGGTCCGGCCGGATTACACGATCTACGACGAGGTCCGCAAGACGAACGATTTCGAGGTGTTCTCCGACATGCGGATGGCCGGCGTCGGGATGGTCGGCGTCGTCCACGCCTCGCGCGCCATCGACGCGCTTCAGCGGCTCGTCGGCCGCGTCGAACTCGGGATGATCCCACAGATCGTCGACACGGTGGTGTACATCGAGGCCGGCGAGGTCCACACCGTCTACGACGTGACGACCGAAGTGAAGGTGCCGGCCGGGCTCACCGCCGAGGACCTCGCGCGTCCGGTCATTCAGGTGTCGAACTTCGAGACCGGAACGCCCGAGTACGAAATATACACCTTCAACCGGCAGGTCGTTACGGTGCCGCTGAACGAAGACGAAGCCGACGCCGAGACGGGGGTCGGTCGGATCGCCAAACAGGAGATCGAGCGCGAAATTCGTTCGGTCGCGCACGGACACGTCGACGTCGCGCTACAGGGGAACAACGGCGCCGTGGTGTACGTCTCGGAGGGTGACATCGGCACCGTCATCGGGAAGGGCGGGGGCCGGATCAGCGACATCGAAAAGCGGCTCGGAATCGATATTGACGTCCGTACACACGACGAGAAGCCGGGCGGTGGCGGCTCCGGCGGTAACGGCCGCGGCTCCAACGGGCAGGCCGGCGGACAGGTCGGTGAGGAGCGCGGAACGGTCGTCCAGCCGGAGATCACCTCGAGACACGTCGTTATCGACGTCGACGGCGGCGTCGGCGAGACCGTCGAGGTCCGTGCAGACGGAGAGTATCTCTTCACTGCCACCGTCGGTCGCGGCGGTGAGGTGCAGGTGTCTCGAGGCTCTGCCATCGCCGAGGAACTCGAAGACGCAATTGATCGGAAGCGGACCGTGACGGTCGTGCCGGCGCGCTGATCGGGTTCCGATACTACGACCTCCCGTATCCGTGCTACTGCCGTCGTTCGACTTTACACTAGTCGACGATCGTCGAACAATATCCCTCCTGAAAGATAACGCTTTTTTGGTGGTGGTCGGAACGTCAGTCTATGTCAGACGAGTTAAAACGCGGGCTCGAAGGCGTCCTCGTCGCGGAGTCGGGGCTGAGCCACGTTGACGGCGAGGTCGGCACGCTCGTGTACCGTGGGTACGACATCGAGGACCTCGCGCGCGACGCGAGCTACGAGGAAGTTCTGTACCTGCTTTGGCACGGGTCGCTTCCGACGCGGGAGGAGCTTGATGCGTTCGCCGACGGTCTCGCCGCCGACCACGAGGTCCACGACGACGTGCTCGCGACCGTCCAGGCGCTCGCCGACGCGGGCGAGCGTCCGATGGCTGCGCTCCGGACGGCGACGTCCATGCTGTCGGCGTACGACCCGGAGTCGATCGCGGACGAGGATGAGGCGGACGCTGCGGAGGCTGCGCTCCGTCAGGGCCGCCGCATCACCGCGAAGATCCCGACGGTCCTCGCCGCCTTCGAGCGCGCCCGGCAGGGTGAAGACCCGGTCGCGCCGGACCCAGACCTGTCTCACGCCGCGAACTTCCTTTATATGCTCACTGGGACCGAGCCCGACGATGTCAGCGAGGAGACGTTCGATATGGCGCTGACTCTTCACGCCGACCACGGGCTCAACGCCTCGACGTTCACCGCGATGGTGATCGGTTCGACGATGGCGGACGTCTACTCGGGCGTCACGGGCGGTATCGGTGCGCTCTCCGGCTCGCTTCACGGCGGCGCGAACCAGGACGTGATGGAGGTGCTTCACGAGATCGACAACTCGGCGAAAAACCCAGTTCAGTGGGTGACAGACCGTCGTGCCGACGGCGGACGGATCCCCGGATTCGGCCACCGCGTTTATAAAGTGAAAGATCCACGCGCACGGATTCTCGAGGGGAAGCTCCGCGACCTGTCGGCAGCTTCAGGCGACACCAAGTGGCTCGACTACACCACGGCGATCGAGGAGTATCTCACCGATCAAGGGCTCTTAGAGAAAGGAATCGCTCCGAACGTCGACTTCTACTCCGGCTCCGTCTACGACTCGATGGGTATTCCGGTCGACATGTACACGCCCATTTTCGCGATGAGCCGCGCCGGCGGTTGGATCGCCCACATGATCGAGTACCAGGAAGATAACCGCCTCATCCGCCCTCGCGCGCGATACACCGGCCCCGAGAACGCAGCGTTCGTCCCGATCGACGAGCGATGACCCGCTGAGAGTTCGTTCTCCGGCCGAATCGCCGCCCCCCTACGACCCCATCCGCTCGCGGGCAAACTTCGCGAGGAGCGGGAGGTCGTCGAGATGGAGCAGCTTCATCATCGCCGACTTCTCTCCTTGATTCGCTCGTTCGAGCGTGTTGTCGTCGGTCTGCCGTAGATCGCGCATCAGCCGGTCGTACCGTTCGTTGGGTGCGAGATACAGCAGCCGCGTGAGCATCAGCCGCGAGCGCATCCGTGGCGCGACGTCGCGGTGCCACAGCGACTCGTACACCGAGAGGCTCTCTGCGTCGACGCGGCGCTCCGAATCCGTGAGACAGCGGTCGATTGTCGACGCGGCGGCGCGGGCGGATTTCATCCCCTTATGGATTCCTTCACCCCACAGGGGATCGATGGTCGGTACTGTATCGCCGATCGCGAGGAACCGGTCGGTGTGCATCCGCTCTGGCATCTGAATGTGTGCAGACCCCCGGTGAACCTTCCCGTCGATCCGCTCGGCGTCGGCGAAGCGCGGGTCTCGGTCGATCCACTCGTCTAAGTAGCCGTCGACGGTTTTCCCCTCCTCGGCGAACTCTCGGTGACGGTCGTTCTGAATGTAACAGATACCGACCTTCGCGGTGTCCTCACCGGTGGCGAAAATCCACGAGTAGCCGCCGGGTGCGATGTTGTGGTCGAGTCGGAGCATCATCGCTCGCCGGAGATCCGCGTACTCCGGATGGTTCATCTCGACGCCGTCCATCTCGTACTCGATACCGATCGCCTGATTCTCCCGCTCCAGATCGACGACATCGAGCGCGCTGGCGATCGGTGCCGCGGGTCCGGTCGCGTCGACGATCACGTCGGCGTACACCTCCTCGTCGCCGTTGTATCGGACTCCCTCAATGACGCCGTCGTCGTCACGGATCGGCCGAGAAACCCGTGCGTCGAACCAGTAGTCCGCTCCGTTCTCACGACCGTCCGCGACGAGGAACCGCTTGAACTCGGCGAACTCCAACACCGCGCCGGGTTGGTAGCTCTCGTAGTAGTTGTTCGGCGACTCCAACACGACATCGTCGGTGTACGACATGACCACGTCGTCGGGGATGCCGAACGCGGACATCATCGATGGGAAGGTTCCGGCGGTCGACTTGTTGCTCTGGCGGGGGAAGTCAGACTCTGACTCCGTCTCGAGAACGACGACATCGTAGTCGCGCGTCGCCAGATCGCGGGCACACTGCGCGCCCGCCGGTCCGGCACCCGCGATCACGACATCGTAACGATCACTCATATACAGGTTAGTATAGACCCATGTAATTAGAGTTGCTGAAACTCTTCGCAACTCACTGCTAATACGGTTCAGTCGCCGTATTTTGGCTAGAGACAGAGGTCGGAATAACCACCGATATTCGAGACTAAACGGTCTCAGTAAAACTCGCGGACGAGGTCGGTCGCGCCTTCGGGTGCGCCGTCCGGAATAACGGACATATCCTCGTCGACACCGTGTTGCTCGTGGTATGGCACGGAGTCTTCATTCTGATAGAAGATGCCCTGATACTCCTTGTCTGAGTCGAGGATGACGTCTTTTGCCGCCTCTCTGTCGGTCGGGTCGTGGTCCTCTTCCTTGAGGTCGACGAGCGAGTCGCGGAAGTAGTCGTACGTGTCCACGTCGTTGAACGTCACGCACGGCGAGTACACGTTCACGAAGCCGAACCCGTCGTGTTCGACTGCCTTCTGAATGATCTCTTGGTGGCGCAACGCGTCAGAGGAGAACGACTGTGCGATGAACGTGGCACCCGATGCGAGCGCAAGCGCGTGCGGGTTGACCGGCGGCTGTTTGGGGCCGTCAGGACTCGTTGACGTCTCGAAATCCTCGCGGGAGGTCGGCGATGCCTGGCCCTTCGTCAGTCCGTAGATGCGGTTGTCCATCACGACGTACGTCATATCGACGTTGCGCCGGACTGCGTGGACGAAGTGGCCCGCACCGATGGAGTAGCCGTCGCCGTCGCCGCCGGCGACCATCACTTCGATGTCGGGTCGCGCCATCTTCACGCCGGTACCGACCGGTAGGGCGCGGCCATGGACGCCGTGAAGCGCGTAGCTGTGCATGTAGGTGCCAATTTTTCCGGAACAGCCGATGCCGGCGACGACGAAGGTGTTGTCGGGGTCGTTGCCCGTCTCTGCGAGGGCCTTCATCATCCCGTTCATCGTGCCGAAGTCGCCGCATCCCGGACACCACGTCGGTTGCTTGTCGGATTTGAAATCCGTGAATCGAATATCTGAGCTCATTGGTTACGCCTCCACCTCTTCCGTGAGGGTCGCTTTGATTTCGTCTGCGAGTTCATCGGCCTTGAATCGCACGCCGGTGTACTTGTTCACGCGGTCGACGCGTTCGAGCACGTCGTGTTCCACGAGGTCGGCGAACTGTCCGGTCTCGTTGCATTCGACGACGATGACGTTCTCTGCTGCCTCGACATCCTCCGTGAGGTCCGGCCGCGGGAAGATGTACGGGACCGAAAGGACTCGTACGTCGACCCCGTCGTCCGCGAGGAGGTCGAGCGCCTCGACGAGCGCGCCCTCGTTCGATCCCCACGTGATAACGAGACTCTCCGCGTCGGCGTCGCCGAACTCGCGCGGACTCCAGTCCTCGCGCTCGCGAGCGGTGTCGACCTTTTGGTTGCGTTTGTCGACTTGTGAGACGCGCATCGCCGTGTCCTCGGTCCGTCGACCCTGCTCGTCGTGTTCGAGCCCGGTCGACATGTGTGCGCCGTCGGCAGTGCCGGGGAAGGCGCGCGGCGAGATCCCGTCGTCGGTGATCTCGTGCGGTTGGAAGCCGCCGGACTCGCTCAGGTGGTCGTCGATGCTCGATTCGTCGACGACGAAGCCGCGGTCGACCTCGACGTCGTCCATGTCGAAGGCGTCCGGTGAGAACGTCTCTTCGGTGACGGCCATCGAGAGGTCGGCGGTGAGGTAGACGGGGATCTGGTACTTCTCTGCGAGGTTGAACGCCTCGACGGTCTTCCAGAAGCACTCGTCTATCGTCGTGGGGGCGAGCACGAATCGGGGGATTTCCCCGTGACCGCCGTACAGCATGTGGTTGAGGTCGCCCTGCTCCTGTTTCGTCGGCATCCCCGTCGAGGGGCCGGAGCGCATCACGTTACAGATGACGAGCGGCGTCTCCGAGGTCGCGATCAGCCCGAACGTCTCCGTCATTAGGTCGATCCCCGGACCGGAGGTGGCAGTCATCGATCGCGCACCCCCGCGGGCGGCACCGAGCGCCATGTTGATCGCGGACAGCTCGTCTTCCGCCTGCACGACGTGCCCACCGTACCGCTCGATTCGCCCGGTGAGGTACGTCATCACGTCGGTCGCGGGCGTGATCGGGTAGCCGGCGTAAAAACGGCACCCTGCGGCGATGGCGCCCATCCCGATCGCCTCGTCACCGTTGAGGAGGACGTAATCCTTGTCCGTCGTCTCCAGGTCGTAATCGAACTCGTGGTCGTACTCTTCAGCGACGTACGATTGACCAGCACGGGCCGCTTTCTTGTTGTTGTCGACGAGCTTCTGCCCCTTGTCTGCGAACCGCTTTTCGAGCGCAGAGTCGAGGTTCTCGATGGGGAAGTCGGCGACCGCACAGGCCGCGCCGAGCGCGACGACGTTTCGCATTATCGCTCCGCCAGCCTCCTCGGCGAGCCGCTTGAGTGGAACGTCGAGTCCGACCATCTCGCCGGGAATGTCGACGTTCTGCATCGTCGTCCGCTCGCCGTCGTAGATGATCACCGATCCGTCGTGGAGCTCGTCGAGGTTCTCCTCGATCGTTCGGGGCGTCAACGCGATGAGCACGTCGAGCCGGTCAACGACGCTCTGTACCTTGTCGACGGAGGTTCGCACCTTATAAGCGGTGTAGCCGCCTCGGATCCGCGAGGCGAAATCCTTCGACGTGAACACGTGGCGACCCGCTCGAGAGAGCGCTTGCGCGAAGATCTTCCCGGTCGAGTCGATGCCGTCGCCGGCCTCTCCGCCAACGGCCCAATTGAAGTCCGCAGCCATGCTATACCGGAGGTTTCGCCGGACTCATGAAAAGACTTCTGGAAGGCGTCACCGATCTGTTTCTAAACAAACGCTTATTTCCTCGCGAATATTGTCGCATCTTATTGACGATATGCTCATTTTTGTTTTGGTAAATGGACAATCGTTTCCCGCATCTCGCCCTATCGACCCACGTCGCTGTACCGTTTTCGACGGTTGTCGAGTGATCGACGGTGAGTACGCTTCGGGCTTTCGACACGGGCAGCGCCGACGCCGACGGGAACACGTTTGTGTCCGCCGCCCGGATCGCTGTTATGGATACGACAGCGACGGTCGAGGCGGTCGAGACGGTCGGCCACAACACGTACGCGCTCCGGTTTCACACGCCAGACGGATTCACGGCGGAGCCCGGTCAGTTCGTGAAGCTCGGCACTGCGATCGACGGTGAACCGGTCGCCCGTTTTTATACGCTCTCGTCGCCGACCGTCAGCGACACCTTCGAGGTCACCGTCGGGATCGATCCCGAGGAGGGCGGTGAGTTCTCGGCGTTTCTCGCCGACGCCGAAGCGGGGACGGAGATGACGCTCTCGGGACCGTTCGGCGATCAGCATTACGACGGCGAACCCCGTGCAGTGATCGTCGCCGGCGGTCCCGGCGTCGGTCCGGCGGTCGCCATCGCGGAGCGCGCGCTCGACGACGGCGCCGATGCCGCGATCGTCTACCGCGACGACGACGTCTCGCACGCGGACCGGCTCGATAACCTGCGAGGGCGCGGCGTCGCGATCCACACGCTCGACGCCGACGCGACGCTCGCCGACGCGGTCGCGTCAGTCCTGACGGGTGCCGACGGCGAGACCCTCTTCGTCTACGGCTTCGCCGACCTCGTCGCCGATGCGGAGGCGGCCATCGAAGCCGCCGGCGGCGACGCCGACGCCGCGAAAGTCGAGAACTTCGGGTAGGGTGTGAGCGTCTCTGACGGAGTGTCGTGATCGGGATCTGCTCCGCAGGTGAGGTCGCTCACTCCGCGTCGGCGAAGTCCCCGAGGTTCGCCTGTAATCCGGCCGCGAGCGTCGACTTCCGTCGCAGGCGATCGACCGATATTGGGAGGTGGTCGGCGACGCCGCGGACCGCCTCGCCGAACGTCTCGGCGGTTCCCCGTTCGCCTTCGAAGACCGCTCGGACGGCTTCGCGAACCTGCCAGACGCCGACCGGCCCCCAGTAGTCGTCGGAGACGTGTCGCAAGACGAGCGCTTTCGCCTGTCGCCCGCGCTCGTCGAGGTGCTCTAAGACGCCGAGCCGAGCCGCGTAGTAGGCACCGGCCGTCTCCTCGACGTAGCCGGTCCGCCCCTCTCGTCGCTCGCTTGCGGCCGCGAGATAGACGCCGGCCGTCGGATCGGGATTCCAGATCGAGCCCGGTGACTTCATCTCGACGAGTTCGTACTCCCACTGACCGGGAACGAGGATCACCCAAAAGGCGTTGCCGAGGTACTCGTTTCGGTGGACCTCGATCCGGTCGACCGTCGGGTTCGACCGGATCGACCCGCGGAGGAACTGCCCGACGGTATCGTCAACGGCGGTGATCGACCAGCGCGTCGGAACGAGCCGGCGGTTCCGTCCCCGGCCGAGCGCGCCGGCCGAGAGGATCGTGTTTATCTCGTAGACGTCGAACCCGCGGCGGTAGAGGTACGTCATCGCCCCCTCCGCACGCCAGTCGTCGTCTTCGAGCGTCTTTTTGACCGGCCGCGGGACGTGCGGATTCTCTCCGAGCTCGGCGGTTCGAGCCGCAGCACGCGGTCCAGTCGGCGTCTTGATGTCCTCGGTGCCGATGTCGAAATCGAGGTCCGGCGTACCGTCAAGTCCGATCTCGACGTCGACCGGCCGGTCCGCAATCGCGACCTCGCGCTGCACGCCGAGCCAGCCGTCCCACGCGTCGAACACGCCGCTCGATTCGTCGACGCCGACGTCCCCGACGGCGACCCCGCGCGTCGAGTTGAGCAGGCTCGTGCGTCGGTCGAACACGTCGGCGATGGAGACGCCCTCGTCGTACCACGCCGCGGAGGTTTTGAACTGTTCGGCCCGCCCCTCGCGGCCGACCGGCGAAAGCAGCCCGGTCGAGACGTTCGGGTAGTTCGAGCGTCCGACGAATATCGAGGGAGAGACGCTGCCGACCACCGCGTCGTCAGAGACGTGCTCTTGGAAGCGCCGCTCGAATGAGTCGAGATGATCGACGATCCCGTAATCCTTCTCGGCGGCGAGTCGCCGCCGCTCGGCGCGCTCGTTCGCCTCGAACTCGATGAACTCGTCGAGTCGCATTCGGTTCGCGCTTGGTTCCGCGCCGGCTTGAACGTTGCTGGCGGCCGAGACTCGTCGAAAAGAGCGCTGCAACGCGGCCAGCGCTTAACTGTGGATACCCATCGCCTCGATCTGCTCTTGATATCGGTTGCGGATGGTGACTTCGGTCACCTGCGCGACGTTGGCGACCTCTCGCTGAGTCTTTTTTTCGTTACAGAGCAGCGAGGCGGCATAGAGTGCAGCGGCCGCATAGCCGGTCGGGGATTTTCCGGAGAGGAGTCCTTGTTCGGCGGTCGTCTCGATGATCTCGTTGGCTTTCGACTGGACCGCTTCGCTCAGTTCGAGCTCGGAGGCGAACCGCGGCACGTACTTTTTCGGGTCAACGGGACGCATCTCTAAGCCCAGCTCCTGGGAGATGTATCGATACGTCCGACCGATCTCCTTACGGTCGACCCGCGAGACCTCGGAAATCTCCTCGAGGCTCCGGGGGATCCCCTCCTTGCGACAGGCCGCGTACAGCGCGGCGGTGGAGACGCCCTCGATCGATCTGCCGCGGATAAGGTCCTCACTCAGCGCTTGCCGGTAGATGACGGACGCGACCTCCCGGACCGACCGCGGGACGCCGAGCGCGCTGGCCATTCGATCGATCTCCGAAAGCGCAAATTGGAGATTGCGCTCGCCGGCATCCTTCGTTCGTATCCGCTCTTGCCACTTGCGCAGCCGGTGCATCTGCGACCGCTTCTTCGAAGAGAGAGCGCGGCCGTACGCGTCTTTATCCTTCCAATCGATCGTCGTCGTCAATCCCTTGTCGTGCATCGTCTTCGTGGTCGGGGCGCCGACACGGGATTTCTCCTGTCGCTCGGAGTGGTTGAACGCCCGCCACTCCGGACCGGGGTCGATCTGCTCGTCTTCGATGATGAGCCCCGTCTTATCGTGTATCAGTTCGCCATCAGCTGTTCGAGTGAGCTCCTCGGAGTCGAACGCTTCGGGATCCAGCTCCTCCGGGTCTAACTCCTCGATACTACCCCTCTCGGCGTCGGCTTCGGTTTCAGTTTCGTCGGCGTCCTCGTCGCGTATGCGCTGCCGGTCGTGATCCCGTTGCCGGGTTGGCCGTGTCATCGCATTTATATACTATTCCGACGATTCCACTTAAATTTTCGTGGGAAACGGAT
>LKMY01000029.1 GCA_001564205.1 Nanohaloarchaea archaeon PL-Br10_U2g5 | reverse complement strand
ATCTCGTACGCGACCAACGAGGCGGAGCTACGGGCGGCGCTCGATGTGATGGGCGAAGCGTACGAGGCGGCAACGTAGCGGGGATATCTGCCAAGAAATAACTCGTAGGTATTAGAACGGGGCAGGAGGTTTCCGCAAGTTATACTGCGACCGACGGAGTATCGGAACGCAATGGATCGGAATATTCAGGTCAGCCGCCTCGACCGGCGGGCGGTCGAAGACCAGGAGGTCGAAATCGTCGAGCGAAAGGGTATCGGACATCCGGACTCTATCTGCGACGGTATCGCTGAGTCGGTTTCGCGGGCGCTCTCGCAGCTCTACTTGGACCGCGTCGGGAAGGTGCTCCACTACAACACGGACGAGACGCAGCTCGTCGCCGGGCGGGCGGCGCCCGCGTACGGCGGTGGCGAAGTCGTCGAGCCGATATACGTGCTCATCGTCGGTCGCGCCACGAAAGAGTACGACGGCGAGCAGCTCCCGGTCGACTCGACCGCACTGGCGGCCGCGCGCGATTACCTCTCGGAGGCGATCCCGGAGCTGGAGTACGGCACCGACGTCATTGTCGACGCCAAGCTCGGTGAGGGATCGGGCGACCTTCAGGACGTCTTCGGCGAGGAGACCCAACAGGTGCCGATGGCGAACGACACCTCCTTCGGCGTCGGCCACGCGCCGCTGACCGAAACGGAGACGATCGTTCACGAGGCCGAGCGGGCGCTCAACACGACGTATCACGACGATCACCCCGAGCTCGGGCCCGACGTGAAGATCATGGGCAAACGCGAGGGCGACCGCATCGACATCACGGTGGCGGCCGCGATGGTCGACCAGTACGTCGACGGTCTCGACGACTACGACGACGCCGTCGAGAACGTCCGCGAGTTCGTCACAGGGCTCGCCGAGTCGCACACGGACCGAACGGTCCACGTCGACGTCAACACCGCCGACGACTACGACGAGGGGTCGGTGTACCTCACCGTCACGGGCACCTCGGCCGAACAGGGCGACGACGGCTCCGTCGGGCGTGGCAACCGCGCGAACGGGCTCATCACGCCCAATCGCCCGATGTCGATGGAGGCGACCTCCGGGAAGAACCCGGTCAACCACATCGGGAAGATATACAACCTCCTGTCGACGCGTATCGCCGAGTCGGTCACCGACGATGTCGACGGGATCCGCGACCTGCAGGTCCGGCTCCTCTCGCAGATCGGCCGCCCGATAGACGAGCCGCACGTCGCCGACGCGCAACTCGTCACCGAGGACGGCGTCGCATTGGGCGACATCGAAGGGGAGGTGCTCGAGATTATCGACGAGGAGCTAGAGAACGTCAGCGACGTGACACGTAGCGTCATCGACGGCGACGTCTCGACGTTCTGAACCGTCAGGCGGTACAGTGCCTCTAGAGCAACTCACGAGACCACAACCGATTTGTGGAACGAGCGAGTCCGAGAGCGTGTGACGCGAGTGTGTCTCCTCGGCGATCCGGACGTGAATCTCACCTACGAGCTGCTCTCGCGGGAGACGGCTCGGGAGGCGCTCGCGACTTACGATATCGAGGAGCCGTTCGTAAACAGTCTCGCCGTCGACACGGTGAGTCTCGGTGCGGCCGTCTCGCTGTTAAATGACCTCAACTGGTATCTCGTTCGGTTCGTCGACGAGGCACTCGTCGGTGAGCCGTCGATCTCGGCCCACGAGTGGCTCTCGCGTGACCTCGCACGCGAGGTACGGGACGGCGAGGTTCCCCCCGAGGAGACAGACCAGCGGCTCAAGCTGTTTGGTCTCGTCGACGGGCGGCCGGTCGAGCCGCTGTACGTCCGACGAACACAGGGTGAGACCCCGGAGTACGATCTCCGAGACGTCGACGAAACCGTGACCGTGCGGGTGAGCGAGTCCGAATTCTCAGGCTGATCGATCGACGCGCCAGCCGGTCACGCTGGGTCGTAGCGATCGTCGATGTGAGCCGCGCCAGCCGGTCACGCTGGGTCGTAGCGATCGTCGATGTGAGCCGCGCGCGAGTCGACGGTCGTTGGACCCTGCGGGATCATCAGAACTCCACAAGCTCGTCGTCGACGCCGCGGAGGCTCTCGGCCAGCCGAGAACCGTCCGGGACAGCAGTGAGAAAGGCTGCCGACCCGAACGCCGCGTCGCCGTTGACGGAGACGAGGCCGAGATCGGCCGGGTCACCATCGAGCCCCGTGAGAAACCCGACGGTCCGAGTCGCTGGCACGTCATCGACCCGCGCCGCCTCGTCGACGGAGCCGTACAGCGACCGGTGGGTTGCGACGTGATGGACGCAGGTCGGGGTCGGCGCGAAACACAGCAGGAAGTGAGCGCCCGGCTCGGTTCGACCGAGCTTCGGTCGCAGCGCATGCGCGTCATCGGCGTGGAAGTAGCGCTCCATCCGCCGGTACTGCCGGAGGATCTCGTTCGCGCCGGTCGCCCGCCGAATCGCGGCGTCGCTTTTGAGTTCGATGACGTAATCGACACGCGCAGGCGTTCGGAGACGAACGTAGAGATCGACGACCCCACGGCGGCCCTCCGCGTCGTACGGCTCTTCGAGCCGTATTTCCGGGCCGTCGTAGGCGGCCGCGTAGTGGTCGACAATGCGCGTCGCCAGTTCGTCTTCCCGCATACGGGTGAAAGAGGACCCCCGCGGCCGATAAAGTCGCCGGAGTCGACGGGGTACCTGGGCGATTCACCCTCGTTCGGGGAGTCGTCGGTCTGAGGGCCGCAGAGAGCCGGTCGACCGCAAAGACTGCGCTGTCGATCCCGCCGTGCCGACAGCTATTCGGCATCTATCACGATCGATTCGACAGATAGCGGCCGAGCGTTCTCAGATTCTCCCACTCGTCAAGGGGTTTGTAAGGCTCGAGCCCCTACATTTGGGTGATGACAAACAGACTGTCTAGACGACGGTATCTCGTGGGAACCGGAGCCGCAGTGACGATCGGTGCCCTCGCAGGGTGCGCCGGCGACGATGATGGCGACGACGGCGGCGACGGCGGAAACGGCGATGATGACGTCCCGGAGGCCATCGACGACTACCTCACCGACGCTCGGGGCTACGACGGAACGATCATGGACCTCACGGGAGAAGACGAGGTCGCCATCGACGTCGGCGCCGGCGATGTCGGCTTCGCGTTCGACCCGGCCGCGATCCGCATCGACGCCGGAACGACCGTCCGCTGGGAGTGGACCGGAGAGGGCGGAGCCCACAACGTCGAATCCGACGAGGGCTCTTCGTCGGAGTTTCGGAGCGGCGACGCCGTCGACGACGCCGGCGAAACGTTCGAGCACACCTTCGACGAGGCCGGGGTTCAGCTGTACGTCTGTACCCCTCACGAGGCGAACGGCATGTTCGGCGCGATCGAAGTCGTCGAGTAGCTCGAGAGTCGAACCCCGCGGCCGAGCGGGGCTATCGTAGTAACACTGCTGTCACCCGGTTCGCTTCGTGTTCGTGCGAGTACAAGTAGCCGCGACGCGTACTGGATGTATGACTCCACAGCTCGACACACCCGGGATCCATCACGTGACTGCCATCGCGAGCGACCCGACCGCGAACCACGCATTCTACACCGATACACTCGGACTTCGCCTCGTCAAGCGAAGCGTCAACCAAGACGATGTCGGCGTGTACCACCTGTTTTACGCCGACGATGCGGGAACCCCCGGAACCAGCATGACCTTCTTCCCGTACGTGGGTGCCCAAGCGGGCAGACCCGGTGTCGGACAGGCGTCGACGGTGTCGTTCACGATCTCCGCGGGGTCGGTCGCGTACTGGACTGATCGGCTCGCGGAGCAGGGCCTCGACACCGAGACGTTTGACCGGTTCGAGGACCAGGTGATAGCGTTCGGAGACCCCGACGGACTTCCACTAGAGCTCGTTGCTCGCGAAGACGCCCCGGCGGGCGATCCGCCGACCGGGTCCGTCCCTGCGGCCCACGCCATTCGCGGCTTCTTTTCGGTCGCGCTCTCGCTGTCCGACGCCGAGTCGACGGTTCCCCTGCTGGAAGCGATGGGCTACGAGGAGACCGACGCCGATGAGGCCAGTCACCGTCGTCGCTTCGAGACCGACGGCGACGTCGGCTTCGTCGTCGACATCGTGACCGACCCCGCGACGCCGCAGGGGACTCCCGGTGCGGGCACCGTCCATCACGTCGCCTACCGCGTCACCGACGCGGAACAGGAGTCGTGGCGCGAACTGCTCCAAGAGCACGGGCTCCGGCCGAGTCAAGTCATCGACCGCAAGTGGTTCCGCTCGGTGTACGCCCGGACACGCGGCGGCGTTCTCTTCGAGTTCGCGACGGCGGAGCCCGGCTACGACGTCGACGAGCCGCAGGCGTCACTCGGCGAATCGCTCGTGTTACCGGAGTGGCTGGAAGGGCGCCGCGAAGAGATAGCCGCGGGACTCCCTCAGTTGGAGACCGCGACACCCGCGGCGGAGTGACGGTCTGACAGTCGCCCGACACAGCCCGAGAGCCCTCCGGTCGCTACCGCAGACACGACCAGCGAACATCGACGAGCTGGTTTCGCTCGCCGCTGATCGTCGGCCGAGCAAGGTGTTCGTTCGCGTTCACGTCGCGCCCGGCGAGGCGAACGAGCGCCTCCTCTAGTGAACGATCGGAGCGTTTGACTTCTGCCTCGCGAACGTATGGCACGTTTCGAGGCTCGTTGATGTCGTTTACCGTCTCGATCTGATCCGTGAGATCGGTCCCGAACGCGTACGGCGGTTGATGGAACTCCCAGCCGTTCACGGTGAGTAACAGCCACGTGTCGCCGTGAACCGAGTGGTACTCTCCGACCACGTGGGCGGGATCGTCCGCGACGATCCGGCTCAGAACGGTGGTCTTCGTCCGGTACAACGCGTCCTTACGCGCGGCGTTGACGTTGCTCTCGGTGATGTCGCCGCGCTCGTAGGCGGCGGTCGCCTCGTCCGCGAGCTGTTTTGCGACCTTGTTGACGACATACAGCGATTCGAGCAGGTCGTCCGTCGGTTCGAGGGGGTCCACGGTATCGTTTGGTCGGCGGTCTGTGACCGGTACGAGTTCGGCCGGTTACGGTCATAGGCGTTTCGGCGGGGCCGCGGCGACGCTGCAACGATCCGCCACGATGGGATCCACCGCCCCATCGGATGGTTAGTTCTTTAAGCACGCGAACGAAGGTACACTCAGCAATGGCGTCCGACTCCGTGAAACTATACACCGCGATCTACGTCGCGCTCCTCGTCCTGGCGGCCTCGAAGTTCATCTTCTTCGAGTTCGACCAGTTCTTTACCTATGGGCAGGCGTTCGCCGGGACGATGGTCGCCGCCGTGATCAAGTCCGTTCTGATCGTCGGCTACTTCCAGCACCTCCGGTGGGAGAACCGCTCGCTCACATACGTGATGCTCCTTGCGCTCGGTCTCGCCATGCTGTTGATGGCGGCCGCGACGTACTCCATCTCGTAGCGGCTCCGTCGGTGGCAGCCGGTCCGAAACCGCAGCGGTGTTTTTTGTGGTCTCGCGTGAACGTCTTAGCATGGACCTTCGAGCCGCAACTGCCGACGACATCGATGCGATCCGTTCTGTCGCCCGCGAATCACTTGTCGCCTCTTACGGACACGTCGCCGATGACGCGCTACTCGCGGAAGCGATAGACGAGTGGTACGACGCCGAGGAACTCAGCACGGATATCGACGACGGTGACACGGTGTTTCCGGTCGCCGTCGTCGACGAAACCGTCGTCGGGTTCGCCGAGAGCTACGTCATGGGCCGACGCGAGCGCGTCGGCGAGATCGACTGGCTTCACGTCCACCCGGACCACCGCGGGTCCGGAATCGGCTCTACGCTCCTCGAACGCGTCGAGACAGAGCTCCGCGCGGCCGACGTCGACCGCATCGAAGCAAACGTTCTCGTCGCAAACGAGGCGGGCGTCGGCTTCTACGAGCGCGAAGGATACGAGCTCGCGGGCGAACGCTCCGTCGAGGTCGGAGACGAAACGTTCGAGGAACGGCGATACCAGAAGCGGATCACTCGCCTGACCGGTATCTCAGAGGCCGCCTACGAGACCGACGACGACGAGACCGTTCACGTCGCCTTCGACGAGAGCGAGCGCGGCTCCACTGCGCCCTTCTACGCCGCGTACACCGACGCAGACCGGACTCAGCTGTACGGCTACCTCTGTGGCAGCTGTGAGGGAACGAACATCGCCATCGACACGATGGACCGCATGGAGTGTCTCGACTGCGACAACCGGCGGAAGCCGAGCCGGTGGGACGCCGCGTACTGAGCCGGGCGGTTCAGACTCCCTCTAGCTCCTCTGTGCTAGTGCCCAACTCGACTACAACGTCTCTTTGACCCCGATCACGCGTTCTTCGGCCTCATGCCCCGGGTCCCACTCGCTGCCGTCGCGCTCCGACTCGCGGTGTTCCGCGACGGTCCGTTCCATCGCCTCGTAGACCGGCGTCGACTCCCAGCCGAGAGCCGAGAGCGCGCAGGTGTCGAGGAGGTGCGGGTAGTCGCGATACAAGATGAAATCGTCCGACTGCAGGTCGCCGGCCGCGAGCGCGTCGTCGCTCGCGGTGACGACCTCACACTCCGCCTCGGCCGCCTCGGCGATCGTTTCGACGGTCTCTGCGAGGGTGAGCGCTCGACGGTCGCCGACGTTGTACGCTGCGCCGGGCTCACCGTGCTCGGCGACGATCCGGAGCGCGCTCGCGACGTCTTCGACGTACGCGCGCTGCCAGACGTTCTGTCCGTCGCCGGGAACGACGACGCGGTCGTAGTTGAGCACGCGATCGATCCAGTAGTCGAGTCGCTCCGTGTAATCGTGCGGCCCGTAGACGATACACGGTCGGACTGCCATCGCGTTGACACCCGCTTCTGCGGCCGCGAACACGGCGCGGTCGCCCTCCGCTTTCCGGTTGCCGTACGTCTCGGAGCTGTCGTCGGTCGCCTGTGCGGGCGTACAGCCGCAGAGCGGCGTCTCTCCCTCGATTTTGGGTATCTCCTCGGCCCCGTAGCTTGACCCCGACGAGATGTACACGTAGCCATCAACATCCGCGAAAACGTCGGTCGCCGTTTCGACGTCTACCGGCTGATAGGCGACGCAGTCGATGACGATGTCCGGATCAACCGATAGATTCGCCGTGCGCAGCGTCTGGCGGTCCTTCCGATCGCCTTCGATGTGCGTCACGCGCTCGTCGTTAACGAAGGGGTTCTCGCGGGTGCCGCGGTTCACCATCGCGACCTCATAGCCGTTCGCGAGCAGGTCCGCAACGGTGTGTCTACCGATAAATCGCGTCCCGCCGATAACGAGCGCTGTGTCGGTCATACATCTGATGGGGAGAGCGTCCTCAAAAGGCTGATCGAACCGGAACGGGAGTCGCGACTCGAACGCCGCGATTCAGTCGTCGCCGCGCGGCCCGTCGCCGCGCCATCGCTCGTGGAGGTAGTACGCGATGAGAAACGGGACAGCCCAGACGGCGACGCCGACGAAGCCGTACCCCAGCCCCGTTGCGAGGTCGCTAAGCGCGATACCGAACATGCTTGAAGTCGGCGTTTGGGAAGTATAAACGCTCCGAGAGAGGGGCAGTTACTCGGTCCCGGAGCCCCTACGACGGGTTATGAGCGATCGCAGTCGTCGTCGACCGTGGCTCGCAGCGGTGTTGGCGCTCGTGGTTTCGGGACTCGGGCACGCGTATCTCAGGCGCTGGGCGCGCGCGTTCGGCTGGTACGTGGTGATCACGGTGACCGTCGTCGTTCTCGTCCCCGACGCGGCCATCGACCAGATCTTCGCAGGCGAGCTCCCACCGCTCGACGAGATCGCACCGGTGTTGCTCGTCATCGCCGCCAGCGTCATCGATGCGTACGTCGTCGCCGTTCGGAACAACCGCGAGTACGAGCGCCAGGCGATGGACATCGGCAATCCGAGCGAGACGGAGCGTATCTCGGAGGACGACGATAGCTCGCCCGACGCGGGCGCACCCAACCACGCGTCTCCCGACTCGACGCCGTCCGACCCGAAGGCGACGGTCGGCACCGTCACCTGTCCCGATTGCGGCCGTGACGCCGATCCGGAGTTGGACTTCTGTCAGTGGTGTGCGACACCGCTTCCCGAGTGAGAATGAAAACTGCCGACCGAATCCGAAAAGACCGCCCGCGGCGTCCTCAGAAGAGGTAGAACAGCGGGAAGAGGAACACCCAGACGATGTCGACGAAGTGCCAGTAGAGGCCGAAGTACTCCACCGGGCGCTCGTCCTCCTGGTATGCACCGCCGTATGCGCGGTACATCAGGAAGCCGGCGATGAGCAGGCCGCCGATGACGTGAACCGCGTGCAGGCCGGTCGTCACGAAGTAGACGGACGCCTGAATGTCCGTGTACGGGAGACCTTCGGCGACGGTGCTGAGCGTCACGCCGTCGACGTAGATCTTCTCCCACCACTCCCACGCCTTCACGGCGAGGAAGGTGAAGCCGAGCAGCGTCGTCGCGCCCAGCGTCGCCAACAGCCCTTTCCGGCTCCCGCGGTGGGCGGCGACCAACGCGAGGATTACCGTGAACGACGAGGTGAGCAGCACGAAGGTGTTTATCAGTCCGGGCAGTGACGCCGGAATGGGAGTCCACGTGCTCCAGCCGGCGTTGTACCGGATGAACACGGCCGCCGAGATGAACGCACCGAAGACGATCACGTCGGAAGCGAGGAAGAACCACATCCCCAGCTTCACTTTTTCGACGCCCTCGAACGGCCACCGCTCACCGAACTCGCTGGGTGGCGCGTAGAAGTCTTCGACGCCCCACTTCACCCCGGTCCAGACGAGCGCGATCGACCCGAGAGCGACCAGCGCTGGGTACACCGGGTTGCTGATCGCAATCGAGGTCGCGGCGACCGTGTCACCGATCAGGAACTCGACGGAGTTGTTGAACCCGGAGAGCCCGAGCAGGAGGATCCCCGTCGCCAGCGACAACGCGAACGGCCAGATGCTGGCGTGGCTCGGGTGTTTGTCCCAGTACGGGTAGTTACGGATGTGATCGGAGTGGCTGTCGCCGCCGTCGGTGACGGCGTTTCCGTTTTCGTCGGTCTTGACCGCGGGACCGCCGTCCGGAACGTAATCTTTCACGAACTCCAGCTTCCCGGAGGCGTACGAGGGGCGGTTCGGCCAGTTTTCCAGCGGCGGCGGCGAGGAGACGGCCCACTCCGCCGTCCGCGAGTAGTCCCACGGGTTGTCGCCCGCCTCGGGACCCGAGACGTACGACTTCGCGAAGTTGTAGAACATGATGAAGAACGAAAAGCCGAGGATGAAGGCCCCGATCGTTCCGATCTGGTGCATCCCTTGGAACGCGGGGTTGTACTCGAACACTCGGCGCGGGGTTTCCCACGCGAGGAACATCGAGAAGTACACCATGTTGAAGCTGATGAAGAAGATCACGAAGTGGACCTTCCCGAGGAACTCGTCGTACATCTTCCCCGTCATCTTCGGGAACCAGTAATAGGCCCCGCCGAACAGCGCGGTCGCGCCGCCGAACATGACGTAGTGGAAGTGTGCGACCACCCAGTAGGTGCCGCGGAACTCGTAGTCGAGCACGATGGCGCCGAGGAAGACACCGGTGATCCCGCCGAGGATAAACAGTAGCAGCGCCCCGAACGCGAAGAGGAACGGTGTCGTGAACTGGATGCGTCCTTTGATCAGGGTGTAGATCAGCGCGAATATCAGCAGATCGAAGGGGAGTGAGATCCCGATCGTCGTCGCCATCATCAGCGTCTTGATCTCTAAGTTGATCGTCGTCAGGAACATGTGGTGCATCCACACGAGGAACGACTGGACGGCGATCAGACAGATGGAGATAATCACCCACTTCCGACCGACGAGACGGCGTCCCGAGAACGTCTGGAACAGCTCCAACATGACCCCGAGCGCGGGGAAGAAGACGATGTACACCTCCGGATGACCGAAGAACCAGAACAGGTGTCCCCACAGTAGCGATCCGCCCTCGGTCGCGGAGAAGTAGACGCTCCCGAGGACGCGGTCGGACGCGAGGATGAGACCGACGGCGAGCAGCGCCGCGAACGCGAACAGCATCATCCACACCGTCGCGAGGATGGACCACGTGAACATCGGCATATCCATGATCCCCATCCCTTCCGCGCGCGAGTGATGGATGGAGGTGAGGAAGTTCACCGTCGACGCGGTGACGCCGACAGTGAACATGAACAGGGCGAGCACCGCCCCCGTCGATCCGATACTCGGTGTGTACATCGGAACGTTAAGCGGCGCGTACATCGTCCAGCCGGCGTCCAGCGTTCCGCCCTGGAAGAAGCTGATTCCCAGCAGCACGCCGGAGAACAGGTACATCCAGTAGGAGAGCGCGTTCAGCCGGGGGAACGCAAGGTCGTCCGCCCCGATCTGCAGCGGGACGAAGTAGTTCGCGAAGCCGAACGCGAACGGTGAGAGGAACCAGAACACCATGATGAGTCCGTGTGCGGTGACGGCCTCGTTGTACGCGAGCCCGGAGAGGACTTGATTCGCCGGGTCCCACAGCTGTACGCGGATCAACAGCGCGAGCACGCCGCCGAACAACAGGAAGAACAGCGCGGTGATCGTGTAGAGGATACCGATGTCCTTGTGGTTCGTCGTGACGAGCCAGCGCTTGACGGAGGTCGTCGGCGGGAGTTCGCTCACGCAGCGACACCTCCGACCGCGGACGCGTCGATGCTCTCGGCGTCGTCACCCTCCGTGTCCTCGTACCACTCCTCCCACTCGTCTTGCGGGATGACCGTGATCTCACCTTTCATCGCCGAGTGACCGGAGCCGCAGAGTTCGAAACACTCCACGAGGAACGTCGCTTCGCCGCCCTGTGCTTCCACCTCCTCAGAACTCACGGAGAACCAGTTGGTGGCTGTTTCCCCCGGGATGGCGTCGGATTTTATCCGTAACTCCGATGAGCCGAAGTTGTGCCAGACGTCTCTGGCAGTCACCTGGATGTCGATCCGCTGGTCGGCGGGGACGATCATCTCACCGGTCTCGACGTGGCCGTTCGGGTACTCGTAATCCCAGCCGTACTGGTATCCCTCGACGAGGATCTCGATGTCACCCTCTCCGTCGGTGTCCGGTCCGTCCTCGACGTAGAGGAGGAGCCCGTACGAGTACACGACGAGACTGATGACGACGACTGCGCTCAACCCGAACGAGAGGAAGAGCTTCTTCGCTTTCGGACCGCCCTGTCCCGTCGGGAGCTCGCCGACTACCGGCGCATCGAACGCTTCTTTCGGCTCGCCGCCGTCGTCGCGGTACTTATACACGTTCCACAGCGTGTACGCGACGACGATGGTTCCGACGAGCGTTCCGAGCGCGAGAAAGACGAAGAAAATCTCGTCGAATACCTCCGCCTGCGCGCGCCAACCGCTCCCCTGTTGCAGGATAAGTGAATCTATCATGTTCGTCACTCTGCTCTTGTATCCTCCTTAGCGAAGGCGCACTTAGCTCTTGTGTAGCGAACCGAGAACCGGTCCACGGGAGGACGTGATTAATGTCGAGCGACGCGCGCGAACAGCCGCGTACACGAGGGGTGAGCGAGCACCGTATACGAAGGCTATTAGTATACGCGAACGGACGGCCTAATAACGAACTCATGGTCTCACTCACGCTTATGAGTACGGCACTGATGGGGCTGCTCGTCGTGGCCACCTTCGTCGCCGTCGCACAGATCGGCGCGAAACGCACCGCACCCGGTCGGGAGGATTCTGGAGGCACGTACGCAGCCGTCACCGACAGTTTACGCGAGATTTCCCGAGAGCCGGTGGTATGGGCCATCGCGTTCGTCGGTATCACGGTCGGCGTCGGCGCTACCGCCGTTCTCGCCGTCGGCGAATTCGGCCTCCCTGAGGAGCTCTCCGGGACGCTCCTCTCCGTCACGTACGCCGCGGTCGGACTGCTTCTGACTGGCTTCGTCTTCCTCGGCGCGTACTTCGGCGCCCGCGGCCGCGGGCTCGGCAACGCCCACGGCGTCGCGGCCGGCTCGTTCGCCGCCGGGCTGGTGTTCCTCGCGCTCATTACGGCTCAGTTGCTCATCGGCGTTCTGGGATAATCAGCCGCGCACTCGCCAACTGAACTCAATTGACCTGACAGGGCTCACGCGACCGCGACGCCGTTTCGAGTCAGATAGTTGCTTGCCGCCTTGATTTCGACCGGACTCCCAATGAGTCGGTAGTGGTCGTCTGTCTCGACGACAGTCAGGGTAAACCGGTCGCAAAGCGAGCCCGTGAGGCCGTCCAACGCGCGGCGCGGGACGATTATCTGCGTGCTGTCACGGAGGCTCGACGGGTCGGGCATATGACGTATGTTCAGAGTGCGCATCTCGGATATAAACGTGTTGAAACTCTAATACGATT
>LKMY01000028.1 GCA_001564205.1 Nanohaloarchaea archaeon PL-Br10_U2g5 | reverse complement strand
CGTGAGCGACAACTCGTGAGCGTGAGCGACAACTCGTGAGCGTGAGCGACAACTCGTGGTCACGCACTCATCCGTTTGCGTCCGGTGGTTTGACAGTCTTCGCACCCGTGACGACCGTATGGAGCTGTTCTGGCACCGACGTGACCTGCGGATCGCCGATAACGTCGGGCTCGCGGCCGCCGCCCAGCGCGACGCGGTCGCACCCGTGTTTGTCTTCGACGACGACGTGCTAGCACACGCGAGCGACGTGCGGGTCCGCCGCCTCCTCAACGGGCTCGCCGCCCTCCGAGACGACTACCGAGACCGCGGCGGCGACCTGCTCGTCGCTCACGGTGACCCCGAGGTGGTGTTGCCCGCGCTCGCGGAGCGGCTGGACGCCGACCGCGTCGTCTGGAACCGCGACTACTCGGGACTCGCTCGAAAGCGTGACGCCGGGGTTAGACAAGCGCTTCACGAGGCCAGCGTTCGGCGCGAGGCACACCACGACGCGGTGTTACAGACGCCCGACTCGATCCGCACGAACGCGGGCGACCCGTACTCGGTGTACACCTACTACTGGAAGAAGTGGACGGACCGGGAGACGGATCCGCCGGCGCCGACGCCAGACCCCGAGAAGCTCGCAGACCCGGGTGACCTCGCCGCGGCCACCGCTCCCGTCGAAACGGACGGGGGCGTCACTCCGGAGTCACCCCGTGAGGGCGCCCCCGGTATCGACCACGTCGCAGTCGGCGACCTCCCGACGCCGACCAGCCTCGACTTCGCGGAGCCGGACGCCGACGTGGGGCCGGCCGGAACCGAAGCCGCCCGCGACCGGCTCGACGCGTTCCTCTCCGCCGGCGTCTTCGCGTACGACGACGAGCGCGACTACCCCGCACGCGAAGGGACCTCACGGCTCTCGACGTTTATGAAGTACGGCGAAATCGGTGTCCGAGAGGTGTACGAAGCCACTGAGGCGGCGTTGGCCGACGCCGAGAATCGCCCGGAGGAAGACGCCGCAGCGCACGTCGAGGCGTTTCAACAACAGCTCGCGTGGCGCGAGTTCTACACGCAGGTACTGTATCACAACCCGTCGGTCGTCACGGAGAACTACAAAGAGTACGAGGAAGGGATCGACTGGCGTGACGACCCGGAGGAGATCACGGCTTGGAAACGCGGCGAGACCGGGTACCCGATCGTCGACGCCGGGATGCGTCAGCTCCGCAAAGAGGCGTTTATGCACAACCGCGTGCGGATGATCGTCGCCTCTTTTCTGACGAAGGACCTGCTCGCCGACTGGCGGCACGGGTACGAGCAGTTCAAAACGCGGCTCGCCGATCACGAGACCGCCAACGACAACGGCGGCTGGCAGTGGGCCGCCTCGACGGGAACCGACGCACAGCCGTACTTTCGCATTTTCAACCCGATGACGCAGGGCGAACGCTACGACCCTGACGCGGAGTACATCAAAGAGTACGTGCCGGAACTGCGCGAGGTCGAACCGGACCTGATTCACGAGTGGCACGAGCTGTCACCGACGCAGCGGGCGAACGCCGCACCGGCGTATCCGGCACCGATCGTCGACCACTCGGAGCGTCGCGAGGATGCGCTGGCGATGTATAAGCGGGCACGCGGCGAGGATCCCGAAGAGTGAGCCGGTATTCCGAACGATGAGCCGGTACTCCGAACGATGAGCCGGTACTCCGAACGATGAGTCGATACTCTGAAAAATACGCCGATACTGCTGTCGGCGTCAGTACTCTTCGTAGGCGAGATTCATCATCCACTGCGAGAAGGCGTCGGCCTGCGCGTCGACCTCCTCTTCCCCGATAAACGGCGACAGCATGTCGCCGGCCATCAACAGCGCAAAATCAAGGTCACGCGCCGCAGGCTCGAGATAATAGGTGTTGTGGCCGTTGTAGACGGTATCCTCTCGCTGAATGAGTCCCGACTCTTCTAACGCCTCCGCGATACGACTCCCCTTCCGCGAAGAGACATCGAGCTCCTTCCAGAAGTCGCTCTGGTGGATGCCGCCAGTCTCGCGGATCAGTTCGAGGCCAGTGTGTTCGTCCTCCGACAGCTCGGCCTCGAGTTCGGACACGCTCATAGATATCCACCCGCCCGCGAGTCGCTTAAAACTGGCTTTCCGCGGCGTCGTCGTCAGCGGAAGCCGTCGTGGAGTCCCCCTCGCTCCTCTGTGAAGCGCCAAACCCCGTAGGCAACGACACCGTCTCTGCAGGGGTTTCACACGGTGGGCCGTCGGCATACACGAACTCCGGGGCCGTTTCGGAGTCTGGTCCGAGTCGGATCCGCGTGAACGAGCGCGTCCCGAACTCGTCGCTGTGGAGACAGGCTCCGTACTCGTGGTCGGTGAGGATCTCGCTGGCACGGTCAAGCCACTCCCCTCCGCGCTCGGCCGGTTCGGGGACGATCGCCGCCGCGATCCGCTGCGCGCTGTTTGCCCGCTCCGTTCCGAACGATCGACGACGCTCCGGGATCGAGAACTGCTCGCTGCCGTTGATCACGCCGCCGACGTTGCCGACGACGTGAACGCCAGGATCGATTCCGGTGACTGTGAGCCCGCCGTCGTACGAGAGGAGGAAGGCGGCGGCCGCGTCGGCGACGACGAGATTGAACCCGTCGTACGACCGCGTTTCGAGGTCGCGCTCGACCGATCTGACGGCCGCCACCGCGGAGTCGGCCCGCAGGCAGTCGCCGACCAAGAGCCCGCGGGATCGGTCGCCCTCGCGGTCCGCGTCGAGCCAGCGGTTCGTGACGGCGACGGCGACGCCCGACTCCGAGAGCCCGATCCACGTTCCGCCCGCCTCGGCGTCGCGCGGCGCGACGTACCGAGCGTCGGCGCCACGGACGGCCGGCGGCTCTGCTGGCCGATCGAGCGCCTCGTCCCGGTTCGCAGCGAGCGCGACGGGTGCGTCATCGAAGACTCGCCACGCGAGGATGAGGGTACACACGCTGCTCGTTTCGCGCGACTACGAGGAAAACCCCGCGGTCGATTCGGAGGCGATTCTTTACTCAGAATAAAAGAAATCTTTTGTTCGCTGGGGCCGACAGTCGAGATATGAAGGCGATAGCGGTCTATGAAGGGGCCGACGAGCCGGTCGTGACCGAGAAGCCGCGACCGGAGCCCGAGGCCGGTGAGGCGCTCGTTCGGACGCTCCGCGTCGGTGTCGACGGGACGGACCACGAAGTCATCGCCGGCGGCCACGGCGGCGCGCCCGACGGCGAGGACCACCTCGTGTTGGGTCACGAGGCGGTCGGCGTCGTCGAGGATCCGAATGATACACCGTTCGAGGTCGGCGATGTCGTCGTCCCCACGGTCCGGCGGCCGCCCAACGGCGCAAACGAGTACTTCGCGCGCGGCGAACCGGATATGGCGCCGGACGGGGAGTATCACGAGCGCGGCATCGTGGGCGCTCACGGATTCATGGCGTAGTACTTTACCAGTCCGGCAGAGTTCCTCGTCTCGATTCCGCCGGCGCTCGCCGCGTGGGGGTTCCTCGTCGAGCCGGTGTCGATCGCGGAGAAGGCGATTGAACACGCCTCCGCCAGCCGGTCGGCCTTCCACTGGGACCCCGAGTCAGCGCTCGTGCTCGGCAACGGCTCGCTCGGCTTACTCACGGTCGCAATGCTCGACGAGACGTTCGACAGGCGCTACTGTCTCGGCCGGCGAGAGCGGCCGGACCCGACGATCGACATCATCGAGTCGCTGGGCGCGACGTATGTCAACTCGAACGAAACGGCGGTGTCCGCGATGCCGGACGCGTACGAGGCGGTGGACTTCGTCTTCGAAGCGACCGGATACGCCCCGCATGCGTTCGAAACGATCGACGCACTCGCGCCCAACGGCGTCGGCGCGCTGCTCGGCGTCCCGGGCGACTGGGAGTTCGAGGTCGACGGTGGTCGGCTCCACCGCGAGTTCGTCCTTCATAACAAGGCGCTCGTCGGCAGCGTCAACTCCGGCTACGAACACTTCGAAGCCGCCGTCGACTCGCTGTCCGGCCTCCCAGAGACGTTCCTCGAGGATCTCGTCACTGGCGTTTACGGGCTCGACGACTTCGAGGCCGCCTTCGCGGATGACGACACGACTATTAAAACGGCGGTCGAATTCGGCGCATATGAAGAACGTTGACGACCTGATAGACAGCGCAACGGAGCTCGCGGAGCGAGGACTCTCGAAGGGCGAAATAGCCGACGAGCTGAACGTCTCCCGGGAGACCGCGAGCTGGCTCGTCGAGCGGGGCGGGGGGAATAACACGCCCGCAGAGGAGACCGCGTCGACATCGACTGCGGACATCCACGTCGACTGGTCGGCGCTCGGTCGCGACTCGACGCGGCTCCGATACGCCGCGAGCGCGATGGCGGACCTGTTAACGAAAGAGGGAGAGGAAGTCGACCTCACCGTCGGCATCGAGAAGGCCGGTGCTCCGCTCGCGACTGCGGTCGCCAACCAGCTCGACACCGATCTGGGGACCTACGCGCCCGCGAAACACCAGTGGGAGGAGGGCGACATCGACGAGCACGGCGGTGGCTTCTCGCGGAACTTCGCCGCTATCCGCGACCGTGACTGCTACGTGGTCGACGACATCATCACGTCGGGGACGACGATGCGTGAGTCGATCAACGCGATCCGCGAACAAGGCGGCGAGCCGGTCGGGTGCGTCGTCCTCGTCGATAAGATGGGCTACGACGAGATCGACGACGTGCCGGTGTACTCGCTCGTCGATGTCGTACGCGTCGACCGCGACGAGTAGCGGCAACGCAGTCGGTACACCCACGATCCCCGATATAGTTCGGCTGTGGATTCGGTGCGGAACCCATTTGCCTCGGCGGCGCGTATCGGCCGGTATGACGTTTCAGCCCGGAACCGACGCCGACGCCGACGAGATCGAAGCGCGCGTTACAGACGCAATCGCCGAGAACGACGTGGTTCTGTTTATGAAGGGGAACCGCCTGATGCCGCAGTGCGGCTACTCCCAGCGCGCGATCGAACTCATCAGTCAGCACGTCGAAGAGTTCGAGACGGTGGACGTGCTGCCCGCCCTCCCGCACTACCGCGAGGCGCTGGAGTCCGAGAGCGGCTGGGAGACGATCCCACAGACGTTCGTTAACGGGGCGTTTATCGGCGGAAGCGACGTGCTCGCCGAGCTCGACGAACGCGGTGAGCTGGCGGCCGAGCTCGACGCGGAGTAGCGCGTTCGTGAACCGAGGACTGAGCGATGCCAACCGACGGCGCCGATCTCTGTCAGTCGAAGGGCAGGCCATATAAACCTACGGTGCCTAACTCAGGTAGGAGCAGCCGTTGCCGCTGCCGCCGTCCCGATCGATTCGATCCCACCTCACCCAATCAACAATGACAGGCCGCGTGTTCAGACTTCATTCGACGCTCGAACTGCCACTCGAAGACGTGGAGACGTACTTCGAAGAAGCCCCCGACCTCCCCCCGGAGATCAACGATATCGACATCACGCGTCGAAACAACACTCTCATTATCAAGGCCTTATCGGACGACGAATCGATCAGTAAGTACACGCCGACTGCACAGCTGAAGGCGTCCGTCACGGAGACTCGCGTGTGGGAGGAAGAACCGCCGCGCGCCGGCGGTCCGCAGTGGATGGACGACGACGAAGAAGAGATCCCTTCCGAACTCGTCGAGTTCGCCTGTTTCAAAGGCGACCGCGAGACCGTCCTCCAGAACTCCGCGCTCCAGTATCCGATGTTCCTCGTGCTCCGAGAGCTGGCGCTACTCTCCGAGAAAGGAACGCTTACGGCGATCACCGAAGAGGACGACGAGCTAGAGGCGACCCGGATCGTCGAGGGCGAGGCCCGCCCCGCGAGTATCGAAGTCGTCGAGAGCCCGCAAGGCGCGGGCGACGGCGACGGCGGCGTCAACTGGCGCGACAACGAGTTCATCTCGGACTGATCGGACGGGCCGTTCACACTCGGCACCGCGGCACTCGGGCGAAGGAGACACGGGTGTATCATTTACTGGAACATCAGTGAAACTGGCCACGATCGGTCGGTTGATCGGTGACCGGGCGAACTACGTCGGGAGAATAAGCGGGACGAACTGAGCGACTTCGATGAAGCCCAACGCGACACCGAGCAACAACGCGACGTAGGCGGTGTTCCCGAGAAACGAAAGGACCAGGAAGCGCCCGACGGGATATCGGCTCAATCCCGCGGGAATCGTCAGCAGACTTCGGATGCCCGGGATCACGTTGGCGACCGGAAGGGCGACACCACCGAAGCGATCGAAAAGGTTGTCAACGATTTTCATCTGTCGCTCGCCGATACCGCCACGCACGACCAGCGGAACTCTGTCGACGTACGGGAGTCGCCTGCGAATCCCGAAAAACTCGGGGCTTTCGTCGTTCAACCCTCGGTAGAGCGTCCACTGTCCGAGCGTAGCGGCCACGACGCAGGCAAGACTCACGGGAAGCAGCGTCGTCGGCGAGGGTCGGAGCAGCGCGACGTACGAGACGAAAAACGCCGCCGGGGGGAGGAATTTGCCGATCACCATTCCGTCGAAGTAGAACAACGCGAGGAGGAGTAGAATCACCAGTATCGGTAGCAGTGATCCGCCTGTCGAACCGGCAGCAATCCCCTCTAACACGCGTGCTCATTCACTTGTATGCGTTAAATAGGTTCCACCGGACGCTGTTAGCCCGACCGTCACAGAGCGGCCGAACGGTTTTGTAATCGATCGCCGGATGGGACCGCCGACGCTTTACGCGGTCCATGCGTCCGGTCGTTCATGACTGGCGACTGGGTGAGTCTCTTTTCGGGTGGGAAAGACTCCTCGTGGGCGCTGTATCGGGCGCTAGAATCGGATCTCGACGTATCACGACTCCTGACGGTCCATCCCGCGGGCGACTCCTATATGTATCACACCCCGGTGACAGAGCTCGCCGGGCTCGCAGCCGAGAGCGTCGGGATCGACCTCGTCGAGGTTTCGCCCGCCGACTTCGGCGCCGACGACGTTGACGACGCCGGTGCGCAGGGCGACGCGGAACTGGAACCGATGGAGGCGGCGCTCCGGGAGATCGCTGCCGAAGACGACGTCGACCTCGCAGGTGTCACCGCCGGTGCGGTCGAAAGCGAGTTCCAGACGAGCCGCATTCAGCGGATGTGCGATCGGCTCGGAATCGAGCTGTTTGCACCGCTGTGGCGCGAAGATCCGGTTGCACTCGCCGAGGCGATGTTCGATGCCGGCTTCGAGATCCGAATCGTCCAAGTCGCCGCCTACGGGCTCGACGAGTCGTGGCTTGGTCGGCGATACGACGCCGACGCGCTCGCTGACCTTCTCGAGCTCCGTGAGGAGTACGGCGTCCATCCGCTCGGCGAGGGCGGCGAATTCGAGACGTACGTCGTCGATGGCCCACATATGAGTCGTCGGATAACCTTCGAGTACGACGCCGTCTGGGAGGGAGATCGCGGCCACGTGGAGGTTCGGGACGCGTGGCTGGAGTAGTTCGACGGTTCACGCGCTCTACGGCCAACTGCCGGCCTGATCGTAGGCTTTCACGATCCGGCCGATAGCGACGACGTAGGCGGCGGTTCTGAGGTTCGGCACGTCGTACGTCTCGTAGGAATCAACGATTCCCTCGAACGCACCCGTGATCACGCGTTCGAGCTCCTCGTTGACTCGCGACTCGGTCCAGTGGAACCGCTGTCGGTTCTGCACCCACTCGAAGTACGAGACGGTGACACCGCCGGAATTCGCAAAAATATCGGGGACGATCCAAACGTCTTTGTCGGTCAATACCTCGTCGGCACCGGGCGTGAGCGGCCCGTTGGCGGCCTCGACGATCACGTCGGCGTCGACATCTTCGGCGAGGTCACGGTTAATCGCGTTCTCCAGTGCCGCCGGGACGAGGATGTCGACATCGAGCGTCAACAGCTCCTCGTTCGTGATTGCGGTGGTGTCTCCGTAGCCGGAGACCGCTCCGGTCTCGCTTTTGTGATCCTTCACGGCGCGCGCGTCGAATCCGTCGGGATCGTGGATACCGCCTGAGGAGTCGGAGACGGCGACGATGTCGGCGCCGAGATCATCGATCAGCCCGGCGGCGACCGAGCCGGCGTTCCCGTATCCTTGCACAGCAACGGTCGCCCCCGTGATGTCCCGATCGAGCCAGTTGAAGATCTCTCGCGCCGCGATCGCGACCGATCGCCCGGTCGCTTCGACGCGACCCTCACTGCCGCCCGAGTCGACCGCTTTTCCGGTGATAACGCCCGGAGCGGTCGTGTTCTCTAATGTCTCGTAGGTGTCTTTGATCCAGTTCATCTCCCGCTGACCGGTGTTGACGTCCGGTGCGGGAATATCTCGGTCCTCACCGATGATCGGTCGAAGTTCAGTCGCGAACGCCCGGGTGAGACGCTCTAGTTCGGCGTCGGAGTAATCACTGGGATCAATCGCGATTCCGCCCTTCCCGCCGCCGTAGGGAACGTTGACGACGGCGCATTTGTATGCCATCCACCCCGAGAGCGCCTTTACCTCGTCTCGCGTGACGCCCGGGTGATATCGGATCCCACCTTTATACGGGCCACGGTCGCCGTTAAACTGCGCTCGGTACGCGCGGACCGTCTCTAACGAGCCGTCGTCTAGTTCGAACGTCAAGTTCGTCTCTAACACCCGCTCGGGGTTTTTCAGTCGCTCGATAACGCCGGGAGCAGCGTCGAGTGACGCCGCAGCGTCGTCGACCTGCTCCTGTAAGCTCTCGAACGGGTTCGCCTGGTCGACCATACGTGAACGTCCTGCGGGGGCGAGGTTAATTGTGACGGAGCCCTCAACGAGTGTGAGAACCGCCCGACGACCGCAGCGTGGCGCCGTCACCTTCGAACCGCTGAGTCAGCGACCGTCATCAGCCGCCGCGGCCCGTCCGACGATCCGCTCGGCCTGCGTGATCAGCGGCGCGTCGATCATCTCGCCGTCGACCTGGAACACCGCTCGACCCTCTCGCCGTGCCTCGTCGCGGGCGTCAAGCACCGCTTCCGCCCACTCGATCTCGTCGTCGTCGGGCGTGAACGCCTCGTTTATCGGGTCGACCTGCGCCGGGTGGATCGCGAGCTTTCCGTCGTAGCCGAGCGTGAGTGCGAACTCGGTGTCCTCGCGAAGTCCGTCTGTGTCCGAGAAATCGGGATACACCGTATCGATTGCATCGATCTCGGCTGCGCTGGCGGCGAGGACAACGTGCTCGCGCGCATAGAGGATCTCGGTTCCCGCTGTAGTTCGCGTTGCCCCGATGTCGGCCGCGAGGTCCTCGGCGCCGAAAACGACCGCGTCAGTCGGGCCCGCCGCGGCGATCCCCCGCGCCGAAAGGACGCCGGCTGCGGTCTCGACTAGCGCGAACACGTTCAGATCGAGCCCACGAGCCTGGCACAGCGACGCGGCGTCATCGACTCGCGCGGACGACTCCACTTTCGGGAGCATGACGGCGTCGAGTCTGAGTCTCGAGTCGGCTTCGTCGCCCTTGTCGACTCCGGGAGGCGATGATACCAGCGCGTCGAGGTCGTTCGCCGGCGCGTCCGCGGTCAGCCGGACACAGACCTCGGCGTCCGGGTCGAAGGCTGGATCTGAGAGCACCTCCCGGACGCTCGTGCGGGCCTCGTCTTTTCGGTCGGGCGCGACCGCGTCTTCGAGATCGAAGCAGATCACGTCGGCGCCCGCACCGGGGGCTTTCCACATGAGTTCCGGTTGATCGCCGGGCGAGAACAGCAGACTTCGTCGAACCATACCTCGACCATCGCCCGGGGAAAGATAAAACGCGACGACGAAGAGACAAGCGCGCGAGCGGTGAGCGCGGCAGGAACAATCGCGTCCGGAGCGGTACCGAGGCGCGATCGCGTTCGGAGCGGTACCGATTTGACCCGCGCGACCGATCCCCGGCGTATGCCTGGACGCTACTACGAGGAGTTCACGGTCGGTGAGACGATCGACCACGCGACGCGGCGGACGATAAGCGAGGCCGACAACCAGCGGTTCTGTGATATGACGATGAACCAGCAGCCGCTCCACCTTGACGCCGACTTCGCCGCCGAGACGCAGTTCGGCGACCGCCTCGTCAACGGACTCTACACGATGTCGCTGGCGGTCGGCGTGTCGATCCCCGAGACCACCGACGGCACCATCGTTGCGAACCTCTCGTACGACGACGTCGAACACCCGAATCCGGTGTTTCACGGGGATACGATTCGCGCGCGCTCGACCGTCACCGATAAACGAGAAACGAGCGACGGGGAACGCGGCGTCGTGACCATGCACGTGGAGGCGTTCAAAATCGCTGACCGCCACGAGAGCGACGCGAAGAGCGACGGCACCGAGAGCCCGGATGGAGACGTTCTCGTCTGCGAGTTCGATCGCACCGTTCTCTCCGAGAAGCGGCCCGCCGCCGAGACGTAGGTGGCCGTCGGCTCAGTCCTCACCTTCGGCGTCCGCCAGCAACAGCCCGAGGTACGACGTGCGGATCTGCGTGGAGCCGTCGAGCCCGAGCGCGTCGAGGGCGTCGAGCGCCTCGTCGCGAGCCGACTCGATCGCGGCCTCGCCGTCGACCGTCCGCTCGATCTCGACGAATTCCCCGAGACCGGTGACGGCGTCGAGCGTGACGGTGAACCCGTCGTACGACCAGAACTCCCGGCGCTTCTCGACGGTCGCCGCCGGCTCGAAGCCGAGCCCGGCGAACACCCCTGCCGTCGCCTCGGCGTCGCCCACCGCGGTCTCGTGTTCCGCGCGAGTCTTCGATCCCGCGTCGAGCAGCGGCCCTTTATAGGTGATCTTCGTCGTCTCCGTCGCGTTCGTCGTTCCCGTCGCCTCCGGACCGCCCTCGTTGTCAACGAAGTCGATGCCGTCCGCGAGTTCGGTCTCGCGGCGGATCCGGAGCGCCTCGTCCGTTTCGGCGAAGTCGCGGTGTGGAGCGTCGTAGTACACGTCGCGCTGGCGACGGGCGCCGACCTGCTCGGCGCCGACGTCGCGGAGCCGCTCTCGGACCGCGTCGAGGTCCGCGGCCACTTTGATCTCGACTTCGTACATGCCCCGACTCTCGCGGGAGCGTTCATAAGGGCGGTGCCACGCTTCCGATCGGCAACACCGGTGACCCCCGGAGTGAACCGTGCGCCTTAAGGGTGTAACAGGTGACCTTCAGGGTATGAGCGATCAGGAGCAAGCGGACGCGGCCGAAGACGACGAGGCCGAGACCGAGAGCGAAACCGAATCTGCCGGACTGGAAGACGGCGACTTCGTTCGTGTCGCGTACACGATCCGGACCGCCGACGACGACCGCGTCATCGACACGACCGACGAGTCGGTCGCTGAAGAGGCAGAGATCGACACCGAAGAGCACGAGTTCGAGCCACGCATCATCGCGCTCGGCGCCGGACACGTGTTCCCGTCCGTCGAGGAGGCGTTCATCGGTGCCGCCGTCGGTGACGAGGGGGTCGTCGACGTCCCCGCCGAAGACGCGTTCGGCGCGTACGATCCCGACGAGGTCGAGACGGTCAAGGCCGACAAGATCCCCGAGGACAGCCGCTATCCCGGCGCGCAGATCCAGATCGACAACCGGCAGGGCTACCTCGAGACGATTATCGGTGGTCGCGCCCGCGTCGATTTCAACCACCCGCTGGCCGGTGAGGACCTCGAGTACGAGTACGAGATTCTCGAAGCCATCGAGGACCGCGAAGAGAAGGCGGCTGGGATGCTCGGAATGTACCTCCAAGAGGCGCCTGAGGTACGGATCGAGACGGTCACCGAAGCGGAGGAAACCGTCACCGAAGACGACGACGGCGAGGAAACCGTCGAGACCGAGGACGTCGAGAAGGACGTTCTCTACGTAACGGCCACACAGGCGATGCAGATGAACCAACAGTGGATGTTCCAGAAACAGCAGATCGCCCAAGACCTCATGGGCCGACTCGACCTCGACCGCGTCGTCGTCGAGGAAGTTATCGAGGGCGGCGGGATGGGCGGTCTCGGCGGGATGATGGGCGGCATGGGTGGCGCCGGTGCCGGCGACATCGAGGAGGCGCTCGAAGACGTCGACATCGACGCCGACGAGATCGCCGACGAACTCGACGAGGAGTAAGCTCGGTCGCCGCCACGCTCTCGCGTCGGTGGGGAGGGGCTACGACGAACCGATCCGTTTTGAACGTCAGTTGACTACCAGTGGTATGGAAATAGAACGCGCACGCGAGGACGCGGTCGTCGCCGCCAGCGCCGGCGGAACGACGATCGCGATCGCGCTCCTGTCGGGGATCGCCGGCGTCGTCGACGCCGCTACGCTCCCGACGCTCGTGCCGCTCGCCGTCTACGCGGTGTACCTCTTCTCGCGAAAGGGTGGGCCGTACGGCCCCTTCGACACGCCGCGAAACTGGGTACTCGCGGCGCTGCTGTCCGGTGT
>LKMY01000027.1 GCA_001564205.1 Nanohaloarchaea archaeon PL-Br10_U2g5 | reverse complement strand
TTGCTATCTATCACACCGGTATCTTCAATGTAGCAACCGATCCGGAGCCGGTATCGAATGCGCACACACTCCAAATCGAATGCTGGGAAGTACCACTTCCATCTCGCGATGATGAGAGGTCACCACAGGAGATTCTCGAGGACTTTGCCGCCGTATTTGATGCAGGCAACCAGAGCTAGAGTTGTCTGTCTGTATCTACGACCTAGCGATCTCGATGAGCACGTCAGACAGGCTCTCCATGAGGTCCATCCGGCTCGGACTACCGTGTTCAGTATAGAGGAGCTCCACATCGTTGACTGGATTTCTGGGTGTTTCCGGAAACGGAGGGTTTCCACAATCAGAATCAGGAGACAGCGGCACTATAGAAGAAGAGATTCACTGGCGATGAGGGGCTTTCCGGAACTAACCCAGTCACACTTTTATCACACAGCCAAAGAATAGCTACCCATCGACAGATGATCCGTGATGCTCGCGTCCTCCGCGCCGGGTTCGTCCCTCGAGAAGTCGAGCATCGCGACGCCGAAGTCAACCACCTCTCAAGCGTTCTCGAACCGATCACGAATGGCGAGCCAGCTGACACAGTCATCGTCACCGGGCCCAGCGGTGTCGGTAAAACCTGTGTCTCGAAGTTCGTTACCGAACGGCTCCGCGAGGAAGTTCTTGATGTCGAGGCCACCTACGTCAATTGCTGGCGAAACTACAGTCGCTTCCGAACGCTGTACCAGATCCTCGACGACATCGGCGCGACGATAGATATCCATCGCCAGTCGACGCCCCACGACGAACTCGTCGACCGTCTCCAACAGTACGACGGCCCACGAACGGTCGTCATCCTCGACGAGGTCGACCAGCTCGAAGACCCCAGCGTCATCTACGACCTCCACAGCCTCCCGCAGTTCGCGATCATCTGCATCGCGAACAAGGAAGAGGAGCTGTTCAGCCGCGTCGACGACCGGCTGGTGAGTCGGCTGCGCTCCAGCGAGCACGTCCGGATGGACAAGTACCACAACGAGCAACTCTACGACATCCTGAGTGCTCGAACGAAATGGGGCCTTGAAAAGGACGTTATCACCGACGACCAGCTCTTTCAGATCGCTGATGCCGCCGCTGGCGATGCTCGTCTTGCGATCGGGATGCTTCGCAGCGCAGCCAGCACAGCTGATCGCGAAAATCACGAAGAGATCACCAACGACATCCTCCTAGACGCCGCTGAAGATGCTCGGGCCCAAAAATCAAGCAGAAGAGTCTCGACTCGCTCACCCCTCACCAACGCGTTGTCTACGACATCGTGCGCGAGCACGGCCCTGTCGGGCCGAGCGAGATTCACGACCGCTACACAGAGAAGGTCGACGACCCTCGGACAAAACGGACTATCCGCACGTACCTCTCGAAGATGGAGCAATACAACCTCCTCGAGGCGGAGGGGACGAGTCGAGATCGAGAGTACTCGCTCATCAATTCGGCTGCTGCGTCACCGATGCAGTGACCGTGACGCCGTCAGCTATCCCGATCTGAACTCACCGAGCCCCGATTGCTCGTGGTCCAGCAGAGCCATGATCGGAGTGTCATCGTTGCCGAGGTTGTTGATCCACGTCGATATCTCGTCGGCGTCAATCGAGTGACGCGGGATCGAGGTTCTTCCCCGGCGACAACTGGCGGCGAGGCCGACATCAAGTCTCCTCTCTCAACGAGCGAGGTCCCAAGACCGAGTGGAGTAGGGAAGACTCGGTTACTCGTGGACCTGCTACCGACTCATCAACGATAGGGACCGATCACCGACTGAGTGGGGTCTTAAAGACGAGTTAACGTGGATTATTCTGATTCGACGCCGCTAGGCCGGTCTAACTCTTTGTCCCACGCTTTCCACGTGTGGACCATCGGAACGACTTCGTACGAGTCGACGATCGGCTCGTCCGCGAAGAGCTCCCACGTGTATGATTTGACGTCACTGAGCGACTCATGCCAGAGACGAACGAAGAGGTCGTACTGTCCGAGACACGAATCGAGCGAGTAAATGAGGTCCTCATCGATGAGTTTCGAGATGAGTTCGGACCGTTCCTCGCTCGGTGCGTCTTTATGAAGATCGACGAGAACGTCAGCGTACGCGAGATCGAGTTCCTGCAAAACGATCACGGCAAGGACGTCGACGGCACCGCGTTCGATCAGGTTCTCCCGACGACGTCGAACGGCACTCCGAGACAGCCCAATCTCTTCTGCAAGCTCCGTGTCCGAGATCCGCCCATTCTCATTGAGTTTCTGGAAGATCTGATAGTCGTGCTCATCTAAATACTCTTCAAGGATCTGCTGAGGAACGGAGCGCTCGCTGTTCGTTGCAACATCAGCAGTGGTGTCCGATCGTGATTCGAGATCTGTGTCTGACATAGGGTTCTGTATTTTGGGTTGATCCAGCGATGTATAGGTGTACGGTTGATCCTACAATGGTGAGCTTCGCCCGATCGCCGAATCTGTCGAGAGCGGTTTATATTCAAGGTCATAACCGAATGCCTCTGGACCGATGACCTCAAGCGCCGCATCGGTTTTCAGCAGCTGCGGTGCCGGCACACCAACCACTGTCACTCGCTGTCCGTACCGTAACGAGCCGGTCGTAATCGGCGTTCCTGTGTCCTTATCGACTATACAGATGAGGTCCGGAACCGCCGCAAGCACAGAGTCGGTCTCATCACGGGCGATGAGGAATTCGTTCTGGAACTCGATCGTCAGCGAACCGTCACCATCCAACGCCGCAAGCGAGACTTCGCCAAGCGCGAACCCGTCCCGATTTCGGCGGTAGACATCGACGATCTTTCCCGTAAAGAGGGCTTCACCGTCAAGTGTCTCACGGATCGCGGCGATCGGATCGGTCGATCCCCTCCGTGCCTGATGGACACGACGCCCGAGTTCCCGTGCGAGCGAGACTGTATCGGCGATCGCATACTCGCTGACGAACTCCCCGTCCATGAGCGGAAACGCGTAGCCCGATCGGCCACCCATGTCTACGGTGATCGACCGCGCGAAGTCCTCGAGCTGTTTGGCTGTTTGGATGTTCTGATAGACGACTTGGTTCCCGTGTTCGTCGGTGTTCGCCGCGTAGTTCACCGGCGCACCGTAAATAAAGAACGTGTCCATTTGGAGTTCCGGGAACGCACGCCCCATACCGTCCGCATCGACGACCGGAAGGTCCGCAAGTGCGGCAACACAGAGCGGTGCCATGCTGTTGGCACCTCCGATCTCACCGGGAATGATCGCGTCGACATCCGTTCCGGAGAACTCCTCGATCGCACGAAGCGAGCCGAGGTCTTCGTCTCCCTTTGGGAACTTCTCACGACTGATCGTCGGAGCGCCCATCCCGCCGACGCTCGTCACCGTCGCGTCCGGATCGAGGTCGCGTGGATCGATGAGTTCGACTTCATCCGGATAGTCGTCGTTCTGGAAGATCGTCTGCAGACGGAGTCGGCCGAGTCGTGGATCGCCACCGCCGCCAGTTCCGAGAATTCCCGCCCCTGTTGCCAGCCAGTCAAGATCGTCGATGTCAATCGTGGTGATCGAGTCGGTCGTCGTGTGTGGTACTGAAGTCATGAGTTGATTAGTGAGTCATCGGTGTGTAGTCCGTTTCTAAGCCGAAGGTGCGCGGCCCCCAGACATCGAGGGCCGCATCAGAGCGCATGATCGGCGGCGTCGGGATCCCGAGCACGCGGGTTCGAGCGCCGTAGTGCAGCCGTTCGGTCGGGATCGGATCGCCGGATTCGTGGTCCATGACCGTGATCAGGTCGGGAACCGTCGCGACGTACTCGCCGTCGATCGTCGCACCTAAGTTCTCGTTCTGGAACTCGATCTCCATCGTCGATCCGTCGTCGGGTCCGAAGCCCTCGAGTTCGACGTGGCCGAGGACGAATCCGCGTTCGTTTCGTCGCTTCACGTCGACTATTTTTCCCTCGAACAGGGAAACCGTCTCCCCGTAGATCGAATCGGACGTGACCTCGCTGATGGCACTAACGACGTTCTCGCCGGCATCGCGTACCGCGGCACCGATCTCCGCTGCGAGCGACATCGTTTCCGGAATGGCGGTCTCTTTGACTTCCTGACCAGTCATTGGGTAGTCAGCGATGTAGCCGACGCCGCCCATGCGAACGGTGATGCCACGGGCCAGCCATTCGAGCTGTTCGTTAGTAGTCGTGTCCAGCAGACAGGTGTTTCCACGCTCGTCGCTCACGGCAGCCGGCGTGCCGTCGACGCCATAGATGTTGAACGTCTCATGCTGCAGTTCGGGGAAGGCCCGACCCATGCCGTCGGCATCAACCAAGGGGATCCCTTTCTCAGCTGCGACGGCAAAGGGGAACGTCGAGTTGATCCCACCACATTCGATCGGCATGGTCGCATCGGCCGTGCGATTGCACTCACGCTCAACGCGCGAGAGCGACGCTGCCGGCTCGCCACCGCCGGGCACCTTTTCGACGGCAACGGTCGGTGCACCCATCTGTGCGGTCGGAACGACGAACGCATCGTCATCTAGGGTGTCAGGAGAGATGAGCTCAACCGGCCCATGGTACTCGATTGCCTGCTGGGCGACGAGCTTCCCGACGTGGGGGTCACCCCCGCCACCCGTTCCGAGAACGGTCGCCCCGAGGGCAATGTCATCGATGTCGTCCGCGTTGATGAGCGTCATTCGTCGCTCAGCGTACCGGCAGCTTTCACTTTGATCCGGACGGCGTTCCCCGGAAGATACGAGAGCGGAACCTCCTCGATGTCGACGATATCAACGGAATCGGCAGCAGCTCCCGCTTCGACGGCGTTCCTCGTGGCTTTCGACTTCGCGTCTTCGAGCGCGTCCTCGCGCGTCTGGTCGTCGAGACTGTAGATCCGGTCGATCTGTCCCGACACCTGAGCGATTGCCACGCCGACCGCGTTAGCAACCTCGTAATGATCGGGCATGTACACCTCGCTCGCACCGTCGAGATCCGCGGGAACGAGGATGCTCCCACCGCCGACGACGACCACGGGAACTGGTTCAGGACTCGTCTTCATCCGGTCGACGGCTCTCTCGACTTCCGTCCGTATGTACGTTCGAGCCCCGGCGATCGTCTCTTCATCGACTGACGGCGACACGGACCCAATGTCAACGGAGCCGCTGGCCACTTCGATGTCGGTCGCGGTGAGCGTGGAGCCACCGAAACAAAGCCCCTCCTCCGTCAAGCGATATCCGACGCTCTGTGGACCGACGGTAACCGACTCGTCGTCGACATCGACGTACGAACCGCCGCCGATCCCTATGCTGATCAGGTCCGGCATGCGGAAGTTCGTCTTCACCTCCCCGATCTCGACGGCTACGCTACTTTCACGCGGGAACCCGTCGCTGACGGCGCCGACATCGGTGGTGGTCCCGCCGACATCGACGATGATGCCGTTCTCGATCCCGGAGAGATACGCAGCACCCCGCACGGAGTTCGACGGCCCACTTGCGACGGTGAAGATCGGATACTCGAGCGCGTACTCGACGCTCATGAGCGTACCGTCGTTCTGTCCGAAATAGAGCTGAGCGTCGATACCACGCTCGTCCATGGCATCCAAAAAGGCCGAAGCCGCCTCGGCAGCGACGCTGGTGAGTGCCGCGTTCAGTGCCGTCGCGTTTTCACGTTCGAGGAGGCCCACGCTTCCGATCTCGTTCGAGAGTGATACCGGAACATCGTCATCGAATTCGTCGTGAATGATCTCTCTGACACGCGTCTCGTGGTCCTCACGGACTGGAGAGAACACGCTTGTGACGGCGAACGCATCGGCATCACTGAACTCACGCACCGTCTCCCGCACCTGCTCCTCGTCGAGCTCGTTGAGCGTTCGCCCATCGAACTCGTGACCACCGTCGAGAATGGTAGTCTTGTCGCCGATGGCGGCTTCGAGATCGTCCGGCCATTCGAGCAGGGGCCGAATGCTTTCGGTCGCGGGCGCCCCGAGTCGGATCACGCCGACGTCGTTCAATCCGCGTCGCTCGGTGATCGCGTTCGTTGCGTGCGTCGTGCCGAGCATGACGTACTCGATCTCAGAGACCGTGAACTCGACGGCATCGAGTACGTCATCAAGCGCGTTGACGATGCCGGTCGTGATGTCCTCCGTCGTCGGCCGCTTCGTCTGGGCGATCGGGGTGTCCTCCGCGTCGAGGATCACTGCGTCTGTATTCGTTCCACCAACGTCAATTCCCAGTCTGTATCCGTTCATTGTGTAAGCTCCGTGTGAATGTCTTCGATTGGTTCGTAGTCGATGTCGTAGTTGAAGTAGCGAGGCCCGACGAGTTCGAGCCCGGCCGGCGTGCGCCATTTCTCCGAGCACTTCATGCCGACGACGGTCACTCGATGGCCGTACCGTAGCCCTTCGGTCGTGACCGGATCGCCGGTTTCCGAGTCCAGGACCGTGATGAGATCGGGAACACTCGCGATCACGCCGTGTTCGCTGTCCCGTGCGACGAGGTGCTCGTTCTGGAAATCGAGCGAGAGCGTCCGGCCTTCGTACGAGTCGAGACCGTCGATCGTCGCTTCACCGACGGCGAACCCGCCCTCAGTCCGGCGTTCGACATCGATGACTTTTCCGTCGAACAGTTCGAACCCGTCGACGAATTCGACGAGTGCGTCGATGGGATCGATGGAGTTCGCCTGTGCCTGGTTGATCGCCTCGCCGATGTCGCGAGCGTACGACATCGAACGCAGAATCCCGTGATCTCGTAGCTCCGCACCGGTATGCGGATAGGTCGCGATCATACACGACCCACCCATATCAATGCTCGTCGAACGCGCGAACTGCTCGGCCTTCTCGTTCGTTTTCGTGTTCACGAACACGGTGTTCCCCTTCTCATCGGCGATCGCCATCGGCGTCGCATCGATCCCCCCGAGCGTCAGCGTGACCATCTGGACTTCCGGGAAGGCTCGCCCCATGGCGTCGGCGTCGACCAGCGGAAGATCGAGTGCGGCCGCAACGGCAATCGGGACCGTACTGTTGAGGCCGCCGGCCTCGATGCTCATCGTCGCGTACGCCTGCTCGCCGAGATGTGTTTCGAGCGCCTCAAACGCCGAGAGCGTCTCGGTCCCGCGGGGGATCTTTTCGACCATGACGGTCGGTGCGCCGAGCATCGCACTCGGAACGACGAGCGCATCGCCTGGGACATCATCCGGGTCGATCAATTCAACCGGCCCGTGTTCTTCAATCGCCTGTTCAGCCATCAGTCGGCCGATGTACGGATCACCGCCGCCACCCGTGCCTAAGACCGTGGCACCGGTCGCGAGGGCATCCAGATCGGCTCGTGTAATCGTGTCGTTACTCATCGAGTGATCGTCTCCGTTTCACTGCTTCCGTCGCCACATCCGGCGTCCGCTCAAACTCGTCTGTGTGAGCAGGATCGTAGATGTGACACCGCGTGTCACCGTGGCCGTCAACGGTCTGCAACGCGACTCGCTCCGTCTCACAGACATCGGTCGCATACGGACAGCGTGTGTGGAACCGACAGCCGGATGGGACGTTTTCGGGGCTCGGAATCTCTCCTTTCAGCTGGTCTTCGTGCGGTTTGTAAGCCTCTTCTTCGTCGCTCGTCACCGGGATCGCCGAGAGAAGTGCTTGCGTGTACGGATGGTGTGGCTGTTCGAACAGCTGTCGTGTGTCGCCACGCTCCTGTATCTGACCGAGATACATCACGGCCGTGCGCTCAGCAACGTTCCGAACGAGTGAGAGGTCGTGCGTGATGAACAGATAGGTGAGTCCGTACTCGGTTTGGAGATCATCCAACAGTCGGACGATCTTCGCCTGCACACTGACGTCCAGCGCGCTGGTCGGCTCGTCAAGGATCAACAGCTCGGGCTCGATGGACACGGCCCGTGCGATGTTGATCCGTTGTTTCTGTCCGCCGCTCAGTTCGTGTGGGTAGCGATAGCGATGCTGTGGATTCAACTCGACGCGTTCCAATAGCTTGATGATACGCTCAACACGGTCTTCGCGCGGAACACCACGAGCCTTCAGCGGAACTTCGAGCGTCTGTTCAACCGTCCGTCGAGGATTCAAACTCGATGTCGGGTCTTGGAACACCATCTGTACCTTCGATCGAAGCTCTTCGAGCTTCGAATCGGAGGGGTCGGTGATGTCCTCACCGTCGAAGACCACTTGCCCATCGGTGGCTCGTTTCAGCCCAATGATTGTCTCGGCGATCGTGCTTTTTCCGCTTCCGGATTCGCCGATCAACGCCAGGGTCTCACCACGATCGATAGCGAAGGACACACCGTCTACCGCCTTGACGTGTCCCGTCGTTCGTTGCAAGAGCCCCGATTTGATCGGGAAATACTTCTCAAGGTCACGCACTTCGAGCAACGGATCGCTCACGTGTCACCACCTCCATGTTGGTCAGCAACCTCCTCCGCAGAAGTCGTCGACGAGGCGTCACGGCGCATCCGTTCGCGCGTCTCCGCGATTGTGGGCGGGTCATACGGCGCGGGTTGGTCATCATACAGGAAGCACGCCACGCCGGAGTCTGTGGAGTCATACGTCATTTCGGGTCGTTCTGTTTCACACCGGTCATGTGCGTACGGGCACCGTGAGGCGAATCGACAGCCGGTCGGCGGATCGATGTACTCGGGGATCGAGCCGTCGATCCCGTCGGCCATGTTCTCGCCGGTGAGCTTCGGGATCGACGCGATCAGCCCCTGCGTGTACGGGTGCTTCGGATCCGCGAAGATCTCCTCGGTCGGAGCGGTTTCGACGATCCGTCCTGCGTACATGATGTAGACGCGATCGCTGATCTGGCGTGCAACCCCCAGATTGTGCGTGATCATCAGCAGTGAGAGATCGCGCTCGGCGATGAGATCCTCAAGCAGCCCGAGGACTTGGTCGTGGATGGTCACGTCGAGCGCGGTTCCGATCTCATCAGCGATGAGGAGTTCCGGTTCGTTCAGGAGTGCCTGTGCGATGAGCACACGCTGAGACATCCCACCCGACAGCTGGGAGGGATAGTTGTCCAGGATCCGTTCGGGATCCGGCATCTGGACCTCCTCAAGCATGTCGATGACGCGTTGTCGAGCCTCCGCACGCTCGGAGCCGAGGTGTTTCCGTCGGAAGTATTCGGTCACGCCGACGTCCTGACTCCCGCCGAACTGTGCGGTGTCGGTGAGCTGTTCGCCCACAGTAAAGACGGGATTCAACGACGCCATCGGGTCTTGGAAGATCATCCCGATCTCACGCCCCTTGATGCGGTCCACTTCGGACCGTGACGCGTCGAGGAGATCGTGTCCTTTGAACCGAATCTCGCCGGTTGGAATGCGCCCAGGTGGCTGCTGGAGCGTGCCGAGGATCGACTTCATCGTCACGGACTTCCCACAGCCAGTCTCCCCGACGACGGCGACGACTTCACCCTTCCCGACAGAGAGGTCGACACCATCTATCACCTCCGCGGTGCCGTCGAACGAGTCGAAGTGGACGCGAAGATCTTTCACTGAAAGTACCGGATCCGTCGTAATATCGGCACGCGTCATCGCTGCACCTCCACGTCGAACAGGTCGCGAAGTCCGTCACCGATCATGTTGAACCCCATGACCACGACGAAGATCGCTACGCCGGGGAAGATGCTCACCCACCAGCCATCCGGTAAGTAGGTCGTTCCATCGCTCACCATGGTCCCGAGACCCGGTTGTGGCGGCTGGACGCCGACACCGATGAACGAGAGACCAGCACCGATCAGGATCACGAACCCCGCATCAAGCGTGACCTTCACCAGGATCGGCGAGAGGCAGTTCGGGAGGATCTCCCGGAACAGGATGTGTGGTGTGGACGCGCCCGCGAGCTCCGCAGCTGCGACGTACTCTTCGTTCCGTTCGCTTGCCACCAGACTCTGGACGAGCCTAGCATGCCACGTCCACCACAGTGCAGCGATCGCGAGCATCGCGTTCGTGATCGTTGGTTCGAGCGCGGAGGTTATCGCGAGCGCCATCACCAGCGGCGGAAGCGACAGGAACGCATCCGTCCCACGCATGATTCCGGTCTCCACCGCTCCACCGTAGTAGCCCGCGACGAGCCCGAGCATGACGCCAAGCGGGACGCCGATGCCGAGTACGACCGCGACCATCGTTAGGGAGAGACGGTAACCGAACAGGACACGGCTGAACACGTCACGGCCGCTCTGGTCAGTCCCGAACGGATGCTCGAGACTCGGTGGCTGCATCGAGTTCCCGAAATCAGTGAACGCACCCGCATGCTCCGGATGTGGTGCAACGATCGGCGCGAACACTGCGAGAAACACGATGATACTGACGATTGCGAGGCCGGCGGCGCTGATCGGCCGGCTCAGGAACCGACGAGCGGCGCGTCGCCACGCCTCTCGCCGAGCGGGTGGCAGGAGTGTATCGAGCCAACTGGGATCCCCCGTGTCAGTTGGGGAATCATTATCAAGCGTGTCTGTATTCATGTTGCTTCCTCCATCGAGAGTCGGATCCGTGGGTCAACGCGGCCCAACAACAGGTCGACCGCGAGGTTCGCTAAGACGAACGCGAGTCCGATCGTCATCGTGACACCCACGATCGCGTTGAAGTCATTCGTGAGCACGGCGTTAACGCCGTACGAAGCGAGTCCGGGGAAGTTGAACACCAGTTCGATGAGAAACGCGTTTCCGAGCAGGGATGCGTACAACAGCCCGAGGATCGTCAACGTCGGAATGAACGCGTTCTTCAGCGTGTACTTGTAGACCACCAGCCAGTTCGGAAGTCCCAGTCCACGCTCGGCCTCGATGAACTCCTTTCGTTGGACATCGATCATGCTCGATCGCGTGATCCGCATGATCTGGCCGATGCCAGCCATCGAGAGCGCCATCGCGGGGAGGATCAGGTGCATCCAGACATCGACGTGGGCCTCCCAGTGTCCCTGCAACACGGTATCGATGAGCATGAACCCAGTCTGTCTGGACACCTCATCTTGGAACTCACGGGAAAGTCGACCGGTGATCGGGAACCATTGCAGGAGATACCCGAACAGGAGTTGCAGGAGGATCCCTATGAAGAATCCGGGAATGCTGACTCCGACGAACGCGACGAGCCGCGTGGCGTTGTCGACGGCCCCGTCCTTGTTACTGGCCGCGATCACGCCGAGAACGATCCCGAAGACGATCGTGAACACCATCGCAAGGGTAATGAGTTCGAGCGTCGCGGGCAGATACCAGAGAATATCGTTGGCGACGGGGCTCCGCGTCTGAAGGCTCGTTCCGAGGTCGCCTACGAGCAATCCCTGAAGGTAGTCCAGGTACTGGAGCGGAATCGGCTGGTGTAATCCGAGCTCGCGCGCGAACTCCTCAACTTGTTCGTCCGTTGCGGTCGGGCCTAGCGCCATGCGAGCCGGATTTCCCGGAAGGATCCGGGAGACGGTGAAGATGATGATCGAAAGTCCAATGAGACTCACGATCATCCCGATAAGCCGACGGGTGAGATACTCGTGATACTTCATCCCGCCAGTCCTCGGTCGGACATCCCTTGATCAGCAGCTTGCGGACAAGTGACCCGTATCACGTGCGCGTCCGCACGGCTCAACACCGCTGTGGGCGAGGGAGCAGTTCCCGTCATTCGACCACGACAGCGTGGTCCCCTCGCGTCCGTCATTCTTGATACAGGTCGTGGAACAGGTAGTCGAAGCTCATCGTTGGACGGAACGTGTACCCTTGAACCTCCTCGTTGACGGCGTGTTTCTTCGTGTCGACGAACACGAAGACGCTCGGATACTGTTCGGCGATACGCTGTTGGGCTTGACGGTAGAGATCCGCCCGTGCGTCGGGATCAACGGTCTGTCGGGACTCCTCAACGAGCGAATCGAGCTCGTCGTCATCGAAGTGTTCCATACTCATCCACGTAGCCGGGGACTCGGAGTAGTACTGGTTGACGAGGTAGGCGTCGACGGACGGATAGACGGGACCATAGAAGACGTTGTTCGAGTGTGACGTCTGCTCTGGGTCCGTCGCCATATCTGTCATCGTCCCCCACGTTTGTGGATTCAATTCGACATCGATCCCGATTGCATCGAGGTTCTGTTGGTACAGCAACGCGAGCTGTTCTTGCAGGTCGGTTTCGCGAACAAACGTATGTTCTATCTCGAGGTCACCCTCGCTGTAGCCCGCGTCCTCAAGGATCTCTTGTGCTCGATCGGGATCGTAAGTGGGTTGCGGTACGTCCGGATTGTGGGAGTCGAAAACCGGTGCAACCGGACCGACTGCCTGCTCCGACCCGGATGCGATCTCAGTTCGCGCCGTCTCGTAATCGAACGCATGCGCGATCGCCTTCCGGACCTCGATATCGTCGGTCGGCGCTCGCTGTGTGTTCAGTTTGAAATAGAGTTGCCTTGTTTTGCCGTCTAGTGACGACGTTCTCAGACGCTCTTACTGTAATATTCCGTCAGATTAACCCGGAAATGGACGCCGTCTGGCGATATGGCATCGCTCAGACGGCTTGCTTGGAT
>LKMY01000026.1 GCA_001564205.1 Nanohaloarchaea archaeon PL-Br10_U2g5 | reverse complement strand
CTTGACCGGTATCGCCCCGCTGTGGACGATCGGGCCGATCGCGGGCATCGCGCGTTCCGGAAGAATCATGTGGTGATGTCGGACATTCAGGGTATGGATCTGAACGACCGAACCCGCGTCAGCGAGGTCATGTCGACGCCGTTGGAGACGATCGGGGCGGACGAACCGCTTCGTGAGGCCGCGCGTCGGATGGACGATGCCGGGATCAGCGCGCTCGTCGTCACCGCCGGCAGCGGCTGTATCATCACTCAGAGCGATATTATCGGTGCCGTCGCCGCGGGCCGAGACGTCTCTGAGACGCGCGTCGGCGACGTGATGACTGAAGACGTCGAGACCGTCACGCCGGATCTGCTGATGGAAGAAGTCGCTGCGATGATGACGATGTACGGCGTGAAACACCTTCCAGTTGTTGACGACGACTACGTCGGCATGGTGTCGTCGACGGACGTGGCGGCACACCTCTCTTGACATCCTCGCACGGCTGAAGCCGAGGGATTCCTCTGGCGGAGTATTGGCATGCGTAGTTTCTTTCTCAGGTGTCGGATTCACCCCACGGCTAAAGCCATGAGCTCTCTCCTTGATCCGTGTAGCCGGCCACGACGGCCCAACTACAGAACCAGCAACGGAACCCCGACCGCGACACCGACGACGATCAACACGAGGTTCCAGAACAGCACTGGTCGGATCAGGTCGCGAGCGATGCTCGCGGCGAACGCCGTCTTGATAAGGATGCTCGAAGCGGTCCCAGCGACGACCCCCGCGACCGCGGTATCGACCGTGATCTGTCCGGTGCCGAGCAGCGAAACCGCCGTCGTCGTCGCCGTTCCGGAGGAGACGAGTCCGGCGAGGAAGGCTGTCGCGACGAACCCGCCGGCACCGAACGTCCGCTCAGCGGCCGCGGAAACGAGCAAAACGACGAGAAACAGCGCCCCGAACGTCAGCGCGTTCCGAAGGCTGAACGGCGAGGTGAGCTCCGCCTCCATCGTCGTCCGCCAGTCGCTGCGCCACACCGCGATGAGGACTCCGGTGAGCGTGATCGCGCCGAGCGGTGCCCCGACGACGAGTGCGGCCTCGGGGACGAAGGCAGCGACGACCGCGGCGTTGCGGAACGCCATCGCGGCGTTCGCCAACAGGATCGATCCGACCGCGATATTTCGGAGATCCGCCCGTCCCTTCGCCCGTTTGGCCATCTCGGCGACGACCGCAGTCGAGTTGACGAGCCCGCCGAAAAAACCGGTGACGGCGTAGCCGCGTCCCTGGTACCGCTTCACGAGCACGTAGTTGACGAAGCCGATGGCGCTGACGGCGACGACGAGCGACCAGATGAGCCGCGGCTGGATCGCGTCCCACGGATCGATCGTCTCCGCGGGCAACAGCGGAAACACGACGAAGGCAAGGATGGTGAACTCGACCGCGCTTCGGACTTCCTCCCGAGAGAGGCCCCAGGCGAACTGATGAAGCTCCCGCTTCAGAACGAGCAACATCGAGGAGAGCACCGCCACCGTCACCGCCTCGATGAAGAACTCGTTGGCGACGAGCGCACCGACCCCGTACGTCACGAGCATGGAGACAGAGGTCGTCAGCGAGAGTCCATCTGTCCCCTCTTCGACGAAGCTCTGCACGCCGAGCAACACCGCGATTGTGACGATCAGGACACCACCGACGATCAGGAGTCCGTCGCTGTCGAGCAGCGCGAACACGGCCGCAGTGAGGCTGATTAACGCGAACGTTCGGATCCCCGCCGACTTCTGGGACCACTCGCGCTCCATCCCGAGGAACAGCCCGAGCGCGGTCGCTAAGGCGAGCTTCGCGACGTTCGTCTGTAGGTAGACGAGCGGATCGATCGCGCTCAACATCGTCGGTTACCCCACTGTCGTTGATCGCGGTCCGACCGAGTCATCACACGCATGATCTGGTGTATCCTACCGCCGTGTCTATATCTTGCTATATGTTGCTATATAGCAATATATATCCGAGCGGCGAAAACGTCGACCATGACCGAACTCAGCGGTTCGTCGGCTCTCGGGGGAGGTCCAGTGACTCGGTCAGGTCGTGCTCCTCACCGGTGAGCAGGTACAGCACGTCTTCCAGGATAACGACGAGCTCCGGCAGCTCCCGCACGACGAGGAACGTGATTCCGATCAGCGCGACGACTGCGAGCAGCTGGCTCATGATCCGGTCAGAGATCAGAAACGAGACGCGGTACGGGTCGGTCGCGCCGAACATCGCCAACACCAGATCCGGCTGCCAGTGCATATACTGGTTGCCCGCGACGACGGTGATGAACGTCGTTCGGAGGATGTTGAGGACGTAGATGAGCGGAATCGACACCGCGAGCGCGCGGAGTTTCCGCGAGAGCGGCGCCTGTACGGCGCTGACGAGCCCGCCGAAAATCGCCATGCTTCCGAGCCCCGTACACGCTAACACGACGTGGATACGGACCGTGTGGCCGTCGGCGAGGAGCCACTCGTAGGCCGCGTCGTACCCCTCGCTGCTCGTCACCCGATCGGGCGCGTACCCGAGGAGTTCGATCATCATGCCGGTGTGTGTCGCGACGATCTCGATGAGTATCCGGCGAGGTTCCGGGAACGCAATCCCGGCCACGGTGAACGCCGGAATCGTTTCGAACGGGAGGTAGATGAACAGCATGATGGCGATCGCTCGCGTGAGCGTGAACAGCGACGCGCGACCGTCGTACAAGAGATACCCGGCGTACAGGCAGGCCGGCACGCCGACAAGCGCGAGGATCGACTCGACGTAGCTCTGGTGTTCGAACGCGAAGTACGGCACCATCGTCAGCCAGAACAGCCCGAACAATCCCCACGTTCCGGCCGCTAGCGTTCGTCCCGCGTCTAGGCCGCGACTGTCGAGCAGCCACGCGACCGCGAAAAGGATCGCGACGAGCCACGCGAACGTGAACGTGTCCGGCAGCACGCTCAGGATCGCTGGCACGCCGGAATCGAACATATCAGTTCTGTCGGCCGTCGCCGGATAAAGCCCTTGTCGTTCCCGACGATTCGTCGGGTATCTTGAGCGCTCTCACATAACAGAGAAAGAGACAGGTACAGAGGAGTGATCGCAGACGGACAGACGCAAAAGCGTGGTTACGAGAGAGACGAGAGGCTACCGTTCCTCGCTGTCGAGGACGCGAATCTGGTCGCCGCGAACCGTCACCGGAATCGGGACGGTCGCCTCGTACAGCTCGACCGTCACCTGGTCTTTCCCCTCGTCGATCCGCTGGACCCGGGCCTTCTCGCCTTTGAACGGACCGGCGATCAGCTCGACGATGTCGCCCTCGCCGATCCCTTCGACGTCGGGCGTCGGCGAGAGGAAGTGCTCGACCTCGGAGAAAGGGCTCTCGGCGGGGCCGTCGCCGCCCTGAATAACGCCGCGAGCGTGTGGAATCTCGTCCATGATCCGGGCGAACACGCTGCCGTCACTGGCTTCCACCATCACGTAGCTCGTCAGCTGATCGGGCGCGATGACGGCTTGGATCTCCGGCATCTCCTTTTCAGCGAGCATGTCGGCGACGGTTCGCTCCTGGCGCGCGGTCGTCTTGACCGAGAAGATCGGCATCAGGCGCCGACCCCCGGCAGGAGACTCATGACCGCGAAGATCAGGAAGCCGATGAAGCCGATGAGGATGATGCCGGCGCCGGCAATCTGTGACACCTGGAGGAACTCGTCGGTGCTTGGCGTGCTCGCCAGCTTCAGCACGCGAATGTAGCTGTTGAGATCGTACGGAACGTTCATGTTACGACCGAGTTCGAGACGAGACGGTTTTTACCTTTTGAATCGGCGTGGCGGACAAGCCAGTCGAGCAGCCGAGTATCAGTCGGCACCCAAAATGGGGGTATCGACGATCAGCGAGGCATCGATATCGGTTGGAGCCCGTTCATTCTTACTGACTTTCCCCTCAATCACTCCACGTAGTCGATATCTTCCATTTCGGCCGGGGTCGCGTCGCCCTCGCCGCCCTGCCGCCCGTAGATCTGCGGCGACTTGACGCCGGTGACGACGATCATCGTCCGCATCTCGCCTTCGAGGTCGTCGTCGACGGAGGTGCCCCAAATGATCCGGGCGTCGGGGTCGATCCGGTCGTAGATCTCTTCGACGACCCCTTCGGCCTCTTCGATCGACATGTCGGTGCCGCCGGTGACGTTGACGAGTGCGGAGTTCGCACTGGAGATGTCGACGTCGAGCAGCGGAGAGCGGAGCGCGCTCTTGACCGAGTCGGTCGCCTTCGAGTCGGAGTCGGACTCCCCGAGTCCGATCATCGCGACGCCGCCCTTCTCCATGACTGTGCGGACGTCGGCGAAGTCGAGGTTGACGAGTCCTGGCATCGTGATGAGCTCCGTGATCCCTTTCACCGAGCGCATCAGCACCTCGTCTGACACCTTGAACGCCTGTCGGACCGGGAGCTTCCCGACCGAGTCGAGCAGCCGGTCGTTGGGGACGACGATGACGGTGTCGCTCACGTCACGGAGGCGTTCGAGGCCCGCCTCGGCGTTCGTCCGCCGGACCTCGCCCTCGGCCGTGAACGGAGTCGTGACGATGGCGATGGTGAGCGCACCCGACTCGCGGGCGGCCTTCGCGACGACCGGCGCCGACCCGGTCCCGGTGCCGCCGCCGAGCCCGGCAGTGACGAACACCATGTCGGAGCCGTCGATGGCGTCTTGGATCTCCTCTTGAGATTCGATGGCGGCCTCCTCGCCGACCTGCGGGAGAGAGCCGGCACCGCGCCCCTGCGTCTTCTGTTGACCCATGAGGATCTTCGTGTCCGCCTCGATGTTGACGAGGTGCTGAACGTCGGTGTTAGCGGCGACCAGCTTCGCGCCGTGGATCCCCTCCTCAGTCATCCGGTTTACCGTGTTTCCGCCCGCGCCCCCACAGCCGACGACGGTGATGTTCGTCTGGAGGTCTTGAAGAACGTCTTGGAGTTCATCATCGGTCATCGTCCCGGTCTGTGGCGGCGAGCCGCCGTGGCCGTCGCGTTCGACGTCGCCGGGCCCCCCGGCGTTCTCGCGCGGGGATTGCTCGGCTTCGTCGATGGCGTCATCTACGATAGAGTCCATTATATGGTGTGGTTGCGACCCGGACGTATTTATTTTTGCCCGATCGTCTGACGCCAGTCGGACGGACCAGACGGTCGAGGGGAGGGGTCCGCGCAACCTATCGGTCCGTTCGGACGCCGTTCGGCTCGCGAGCGATCGGAAACCGCTCCGTCTGCGATCGCGACACGTCGCCGGGCGTGACCGTCTCACCGTCTACCTCGACCGATTGGCCGTCCGCGAGTCGTCCGAACGCCGGCCCCTCGGGAACGCCTCGCTCGGCCGCGAGCCCCGGGTCGAAGGCGGTCTCGCTCGCGACGACGGCCCCGGGCCGCCCCTCGCTTCTCTGGATGGTGACCTCGTCGTACCGTTGTTTTATCACGTCCGCGAGATCGGTGACAAGATCCGCTAGCGTCGGCGATCCGTCCCCGACTGCGAACGCCGCCCGGCCCGCGGCGCGCGTCCCCGCCTGCTCGGTCTCGAACGCGACCGCGTTCGCACCGACCGCCTCGCGGGTCGCTTCTGGATTGATCCCTTGGGCCCGCGTCAGCAGTGCGGCCGGTAGCTCTCGAACCTGGGTCGCGTCGCTGCCGGTTTCCCGGGTCGCGTCGCCGCCGGTTTCCCGGGTCGCGTCGCCGCCGGTTTCCCGGGTCGCGTCGCCGCCGCGTTTCGCCGACTTGATCGACACGTCTCCGAACCTGAGTCCGTCGTCAACGTTGCAGATCACCGACTCCAGCTGGTCAACCAGCGCGAGCGGTCGACTACCGACCTCTCGGACCCACGTCTCGCTCACGACGCGGTGGCCGAGATCTTCGATCGTCGTCACCAGATCAGGCCGGTCACCCTCGATCACGGCGAGATCCGCGTCGCTCCGCGTGAACGCCTGCTCTATCACCTCGCGGTTCGCCTCAGGTGTGCCCATCTCGCCGAGCGCCCAGTCGGCGCCGACGTGGCCGACCGCCCACTCGGTCTCGCGAACGATCCGCGTGAACCGCGGCGCGTAGTGACCGCCGCCGAAGCCGACGACGTGGCGGGGGCGCCCGCCGGTGGTAGTGTCGTTGCTGACGGCGGAATCGCAGTCGGCAGCGTCGGGGGCGTACCGAGCGCTCGTTCCCCGAAGATCGAGCACAGCTCTCGCGACTGCGCTCGCGGCCTCGGAGTCTGCCCACTGCTGCTCGCCAGACCCGAGTTCGACGAACAGCGACGGTACCGAGACGTTCGTCGGCCCGTGGTGGGTGCATTCGATGCCGACCTCGTATCCATCGGGTGCGTGCGTCGCCAGCGCATCGATAACCCGCTTTTCGGCGCCGGGAGCGGCTCGCGAGAGCGTGGCTGGGGCGCCTCCATACGGTGCCGGCCCAAAGTTGCCGGTGACGTGGGCCGTCAGGAGCTTTCCGGTCTCTCCCGAGTGCCGGGAGACGAACGCGAGGTACGCGGGTGACTCCGAAAAGGCCTCGGCCGGATCGTCGAGTTCGATATGAAGGTCGTCAAACTCGCGAAGCTCGAAGCCGTCGCTCCGGTAGTACGCTCCACCGCCCGCGGAGTCGAGCCGTATCGAATCCTCGTGAGCAGTCCAGTCACCGACGTCGAGGAGCCGCTCGCCGATGTGTTCGGAGGCGCTGTCAGCCCGGCTGACGACGATCGCTATCACGGCTCGTCGATCGGTGCGGCCGGGCGAATACCCTTCGGTTCATCGATGGACGGATCGGGGTTATCAGCGGAAGACGGGCTCCCTACGGTAATAAGAGATAAATGAATCCGAGGTACCCGATAACGAGCACACCGCCGTCGAGCCGCGAGAGCCGTTCACCGCGGTACATCATCGCGACGAGCACGACGGTGAAGGCGACGAGCGCCGGGAACTCGAAGCCGCGCACGCCCGGGCTCACGCTGATCGGGGTAACGATCGCGAGGATCCCGATGACGGCGAGCACGTTGTAGATGTTGGAACCGACGACGTTGCCGATGCTGAAGCTCGCCTCGCCGCGGACGGCGGCAACGATGCTCGCGGCGAGTTCCGGCAGCGATGTGCCGAGCGCCAGCACGGTGAGCCCGATGAAGATGTCGGAGTAGCCGGCCGCCGCGAGCAGTGACTGTCCGCCGTCGATGAGCCACCGTGAGCCGAGCACGAGGGCGACGATACCGGCGACGACCGCGCCCACGTCACGGAGCTTCGCGTCCGGCATCTCCTCGCGATCGGCTGCTGTGATCCCCGACTGCGTTCGTTGGATCCGACGCATGACGACGATGGTAAACGCGACGAGCGTCGCAAGCAGCACGACTCCCTCGGCGGGGCCGATCCGGCCGTCCCAGCCGAGCGCGACGAGCAATAGGGCGGCAAGCAGCATGAACGGAACGTGTCGTTTGAGTACCGTCTCGGAGATGTCGAGCGGCCGTATTAGCGCGGAGAGTCCGAGCACGAGTCCCACGTTCGCAATGTTCGAGCCGACGATGGCGCCGAGCCCGATGTCCGTCGACACCGTCACCGCGCCGAGTAGCGCGACGAACAGCTCCGGAGCAGTGGTCGCGAACGCGACAACCGTGACGCCGACGGTAGACGCCTTCAACCCGATCGCCAGTGCGAGGTCGCTCGCGCCCCGTACGAGTAGCTCGGCACCCGCGTACAGGAGAACGGCGCCCCCGGCGAGCAGGAGGAGTTCCGTGACCGGCGACCCGAATAACACAGCTCTGGATTGACGGCGACGTTTTAAAAAGCGTCGTGGTTCTCGTGGGACCGTTCGCCGTCCTTCTGTCGCCGATCTGCTCGAATCAGGCGCGCGTGGCGCGGAACTCGCCGTGTTTCATTCCGGCGACAAACGCGATCGCACCGAAGGCGATCATCGACGGCACGACCATCATCAGGGTCGTCTGAAGCGCCATCGGTGTCCCGACGACGAGCCCGACGGTTCCCAGCGTAATGACGAGCGCGACAATACCGGCTGCTTTCGGGAGATCGAACTCCATAACGACGATACGGTGTCGTCGAACCTAAGCGTTCGGCTCGCGGCGGTCGGGTTGTCGTATCACGCTTCGATAATTCCGCTTTCGTCGTCGCCGTCCGCCGGCAGCCGCAGCGCCCCATCCATCGAGACGACGGCCTCGCCGCCGATCGCGACGCTGATAGCACTTTCGCCGCGCAGATCAACGTCGCTGGCACCGTCGCTCCCACTGCTCACCGCTCCGACTCGAACCCTGACGTACCCCGGTCGATCGAGGAAGTGACCCTGCTCGAATCGCAGTTCCTCGGGGAACTCGCCGTCGAACGCGTCGACGGCGCGGAGGTACCCGCCTACTGCACCGCTCGCGGTCCCGGTCACCGGGTCTTCGTCAACGCCGACTGCGGGAGCGAACGCCCGCCCGTGAAGGGTGGAGTCGGCCTCAAGGGTGTCGAATGTGAACGCGTACACCCCGGCGACGTCGCACTCCTCGGATATCGCCTCGATCGCGGCCGCGTCCGGGTCTGCCCTTCCGAGGTGTTGGAGGAAGTTCACGGGAACGACGAGCCACGGAAGCCCGGTCGATGCGACGGCGACCGGGAGGTCGGCACCGATGTCGCGGAGTGCGGCGGGATCGATCCCGAGCGCGTCGCCGAGCCGGTCAGCGTTGAGGGGCGCGGCGCTGTCCGTATCATCGTCTTCATCGCCACCGCCCAGCACATCGACCGTCGGCGGGTTCTGTCGCATCCACACCGTTCCGTCCGATTCGACCGTGATCGCTAGGTCACCAACGTTCGTTCGAAGCGTTCGGTCACCGGAATCGACCTCGTTCTCCGCGAACAGCGCGGCGTAGCTCGCGATCGTGGCGTGTCCACAGAGGTCGACCTCGGTCGTCGGCGTGAAATACCGGATCCGCTCGTCGGTTCCGTCTTCGCCGTCGAGCACGAAGGCGGTCTCCGAAGCGCCCAGTTCCGCGGCGATCCGTCCCATCTCCTCGCCGGTCAGTCCATCGGCGGCCGGCACGACGCCGGCGACGTTTCCGGCAAGCGGCTCGTCCGTGAACGCGTCGACGAGGAGCGCGCGTCGCGTTTCCATGGTGACTCCTCGTCTGCCGCCGTCAAAAGACTCCCGAGAGTTGCGGGATATCGGGTCCGATATCGTCCGGATCGGTCGGTGGCGATCCCGCTCGACCGATGTCAACCCTTTTGGCCTCCACGCTGGATGTACCTCTATGGGCCTCTTCGACCGGCTGCGAGGGAACGACACTCCCCGGGTGGCGTTCATCGGGATCGACGGTCTTCCCCACAGCCTCGTCGCCGACAATCCAGACACGTTTCCGACGCTGTCGGCGATCGCCGACGACGGTGACGGCGGGCAGATCGACAGCATCGTTCCGCCCGAATCGAGCGCGTGCTGGCCGGTTCTCACGAGCGGGGTTAACCCCGGCGAAACGGGCGTTTACGGCTTTCAAGACCGAGAGATCGGCACCTACGACACGTACGTCCCCATGGGTCGCGACGTGCAGGCGACGCGGGTGTGGGACCGCGTAACAGACGCCGGGCTCGATGCGACGGTCATGAACGTCCCCGTCACGTTCCCGCCACAGCGAACCGTTCAGCGAATGGTCTCCGGCTACCTCTCACCCGACGTCGACAAAGCGTCTCATCCCGAGGAGCTTCGACAGTACCTCTCCGAAAGCGGGTATATTCTCTCGGTCAACGCCAAGCTCGGGCATAAGGCCGACAAGACGGAGTTCATCGAACATGCGCGCAAGACACTGGACGCTCGTGCAGAAGCGTTTTTACACTACGTCGAACGAGACGACTGGGACCTGTTCGCCGGCGTGTTCACTGCTCCGGACCGGATCAACCACTTCCTATGGGGCGACTACGAGGACGGAGGCACCTACCGCGAGGAGATGCTCAATTTTTACGCGACGCTGGATGAACACATCGGGGCGGTCCGCGAAGCGCTCCCGGAGGACGTCAGACTCGTTGTCGGCTCGACCCACGGCTTCACGCGGCTCCGTTACGACGTCTACTGTAACGAATGGCTCGAACGCGAGGGATGGCTCTCGTACGACGACAGCGACGACCACGGCGCTCTGACTGACATTGACGCTGAGACTCGAGCCTATTCTCTCGTTCCGGGCCGGTTCTACCTGAACGTGAAAGGGCGAGAACCGGACGGAGCCGTGCCCGAATCCGAGTATGAGACCGTTCGATCCGAACTGCAAGAGGCGCTCGAATCGTGGGAGGGACCGAACGGCAAGCCGGTCGCAAAGCGGGTCGTCGAGCGGGAGACGGTGTTTCGTGGCGACCACGACGAAATCGCTCCGGACCTCGTCGTCATCCCGAACGAGGGGTTCGATCTCAAGTCCGGCTTCCGTCCGCACGGCGAGGTCTTCGATACGGAGGGTCCGCGGACGGGGATGCACACGTTCGAGGACGCCGCGCTGTTCGTCGACCACCCGGACGCGAATATCGAGGACGCGGACCTCCTCGATATCACCCCAACTCTCCTTCGGCTGCTTAACGTCGACTACGGTCGAACCGACCTCGACGGTGCAAGCCTGATCTAGTACCGGTCGCGGACCGTATCAGCAGAGCGGTCCAGGAGGCGGGGTGTTCCGTATCCGGGAACGGGTGGGCGTTCGGTGTCGACGAAGGAATTGAAGTACGCACTCGCACACAAGTTGCTATGGAACACACGCCGGACGGAACCCCAGTCGGCGTCAACGACCCGTACTCGATCGCTGGAGTGTGCGACCACCTCACAGACGATGGACGCTGTCGATTCGCCCTGCGGCGAGCGGGTGACGATCCCGCATTTTCTGCGGACCGCCGCGCCGACGGCTACGCGTGTCACGTCGGTTCCGACGACGAGTGGGAGCGCTGCCCCCACTACCGTTTCACCACCGATGGCCGTGAGTGCGTCAGATGTGGGATTGCGGAAATCAGACTCGCTCACGACGATGCACGACCGATAGTCGAAGAGCATCATCTGTCATACGGCAACAGCGGAAGGACCGAGACGGGCAACAGTGAGGCCGGAGCGAATCCCAACGGCAGTTCTCACGAGATCACGGTTGCGTTGTGTCGTTGGTGTCACTCGAAAGTTCATAGCTCGTTCGCACGCATCGACGACGATGTGAATCCGGGTGCCGAGGCCATCGCCGAGCGGGAATCGCGTCGGAGTAAAGAGCAGTCCGAAACCGGATTCAAGACGGCGAAAGAACGGTTCGACGGAGATACTTCGACGTAGCCGATCAGAGCGGACCGATCGGTCAGGCGTCAGGTTTCGGGCGGATGAGATCCGCTAGCGACACCAAAATGCCGAGGAACCACCCGAGTGGAACGGAGATTCCAACCCACATCAACACGTATCCGAGACCCGCGATACCCCACTGCTCGCCGAACGTATCCAGATTGAAGGTACCCCGTAACGTTTCGTTAACGCCGCCAACGGAGAGGAACGTGTCGAGGATCCAGCGTGCGAGATCGTAGCTCGGAGGGAGGATCACGTCTCCGATCGACGGCGTGAGCACCGCAGCCACGACGGGCGGGAGAAAGAGTGCCGTCATAGCGAACGGGTACGCGAGAAGGACGCTGACGAACCGGCCGCCCGCCTTCGAGAAGCCGGCGGCGAGTCCGGCAGCGACGACGGCGACGGCGCTCGCGCCACCGATTCCTAACATTATGTCGGTCGGAAGCTGAAAATGCGCGACGAGGGTGAGCGATCCCCACACGACGGTTGCGACGAGCACGGCGCCGATAACGCCGAATCGGGTCACAGCAGAGTCGAGCTTCGACGCGTAGTAGCGCGTCGCAAACCCGACGAGCAGTAAGGGGTACGCGACGGCCACGAGCGGCGCTCCGAGAACCGCCCACAGGTAGTACCCGACGGTTTGGACCGTCGTCTCCGGTTTCCACTTTCCCAGCACCGCACTCGGATCGAGCTGTCTCGGAAAGACGACCTCCATCCACGTTTCGTGGAGACGGACGACATCAAGGAGGAGTGCTTCCGCCAGCCCGGTTTGTCCTCGGCGTTCCATTTGGGTCATCTCGCTCGCGACACGACGTGAACTTTGTGCCTTCACTCGGCCAATGTATCACGGTTCGGAGAGCGCCTCCGTCTCGTCGCTAATTATCAACTCAGACAGTCGCCCCGATATGTTTAAACACTTCAGCCGACCTACTCATGACTATGCACAGACGCGAACTGCTAGCGGCGCTTGCCGCGTCAACGTCGATCGCCGTCGCCGGGTGTATGGGTGGCGAAGACGGAAATTACGAGTTCGACGCGGAGCCGGCTCGCGTCCCGGCATCAGCGGTCGCCAACGCGGGGTATGAAGGCGAGGCGCCGGAGGCGTTCACCCTCGAACAGGAGTTCGACGTTGCGGGTGTGAACGCACAGGTGTCGGCTACGACGTGGGTTGCGAGGTATCAGAACCCCGACGAAGAGTCGGCGTTGTTCGTGGCGAGCACGCCGGACGCGTCCGTCGCTGGTCAGTCGGTCAACCCGCTCGTTCGAGCGAGTGACGCCGAGCTGGTCCGACGGCTGTTAGAGCAGGTCGACCAGCAGGGCGTCGGTGGTGAAGACTCCGATATTCAAGCGGATGATATCGAGGAACGCGGATCGGAAACGCGGACCGTCCTCGGCCAAGAAGTCGAGGTTTCGATTCTTGAAACCACCGTCGATGCCGACTTCGAGACCGGAGATGAGCAGAATGAATCGGTTGAGGACGTCCCCGTTCTGCTATACGTTGGGACGGTACAACACGAGGATGATGTGGTCGCGCTCGTCGGTGTCCATCCCCTCGGAGTAGACGCATCTGAGACGCTGTTGTCGCTGATGGAGCAGGTCGAGCACCCAGTCACGGACTTGTGATCGGTACGTCACCGTAGACGGCCAACGCATCGGAAAACAGCCACTGCAATCGCGATGCTTGACGCCCACGGCTGCGATCGTTTCCGCCTCGAGAAACGTTCAACTCCGTAATTCATTTATAAAGTAAGCAACCCGAGTGACAGTATCCCACGACGCTAGGCTGCGGCGACGTAGCGGACTCGTGATGTCACGAGAGTCGACGTGTGAGTCCCGTTAGCCGTGGCTTTGATCATCGGAGACTCACAAGATGGATCAGACAATCCCAACTTGGTTCAGTCGTATCATTATTATTACTGTATGTGTCGTGATCATTTCCGCTGTCGGGGTTGGGATGGGTGCAGTGGCAG
>LKMY01000025.1 GCA_001564205.1 Nanohaloarchaea archaeon PL-Br10_U2g5 | reverse complement strand
GGACGCTCTGTCAGGGCGATGAGCGTCGAAACGCGATGTTCAGACCGTGTGAGATACGCGATGTCGACGAGCGGTGAGTCCCCTGTACAATGTTTCACGATAACACACCTCAACTATAGGAGTACGATAAGAGCGGTTATAATCGTTGTGTCCGCACGCGCCACGTTCGATCGCGAGCTCGTCGAGCGTACTGAATTCAGGTGCACGCGACGTCGTCGACGAAGCCTGACACCGCCTCCCTGCCAGCGTCCTTCGGCCGCTTCGCCGATCAGTTCTACCCCGCAGTCGATGTGGTAGCTTCGGGGTGAACTACCGCCGGCCGGCGATCCGTCATAGCGCGTCGACCTTCGCTACCGATGCGCTCTGTGCGCGGCACGGAGTTCTTGTCGGTGGCACGGTGTTCGGTGAGACCGTTCACTGATGTGTCTGTCGACGCTGCTGGCGTCTCCGCCGAATTCCGCACTTCCTTATAAGCGCCCGATCAACACTTGCCCATGACTACGGTGCAAGACCTCATCGACCGACTCGAAGCCGAAGCCGACGCGGACGCCGACCCGGAAACGACCCCGGACGTCGGGATCATCATGGGCTCGGACTCCGACCTCCCGGTGATGGAGGGAGCGTACGACGCGCTCGACGAACTCGGGTTCGCCGAACAGACCGACTTTCACGAGGCGCCTGACGCGCGGTTCACCTACGAGAGCTACGTCGTCTCCGCGCATCGCACGCCGGAGCTGATGTACGTCTACGCAGAGACGGCGGCCGCCCGCGGGTTGGACGTGATAATCGCCGGCGCCGGTGGGAAGTCGGCCGACCTCCCGAACATGACCGCATCGATCGCGTACCCGATCCCCGTGATCGGCGTCCCGGTCCAGGAGAAGTCGGTCGACTCGGTGATCGGAATGCCGACCGGCGCACCGATCGTCGCGGTCGACGCCGGAAAATCGTTCAACGCCGGGTTATCGGCCGCGCAGGTGCTCGCGCGCGAGCACGAAGCGATCGAGTCGCGACTGGTCGAGTACCACGAGGGTTTAAAAAGCGGCGTGGCTGGCGTCTCGGTCGCTCTCCACGATCTCGGGATCGACGGCTTCCGCGCGAGGGACGACGAGTAGCGCGGGACGTGGGACGCGGGGGCACTGCTGCGAGAGGGACGATCCACCCGGATTGATCCACGATCACGCGCCTGAACCGCTCTCAACGGGGCTCGAGCATGCAACCCCGTTGCGATAAAAGACTCAACGCTTATCAGGGGGCGGTTCAAACCCCAGCACGTTACAGACCCATATGAGCGATTGGATAGCTATCGGCGCCTTGGCGGCCGTCGGCCTTCTCATCCCGATCGGGATGATGACGGTGTCGGCGTTACTTCGTCCGAGCGTGCCTGAGACCGGTAAAAGTACCACCTACGAGTCTGGAGAGACCCCAACGGGCACGACGAAGATCCGCTTCAACATCCAGTACTACATGGTCGCGTTGTTGTTCGTCGTCTTCGACATCGAGACCGTGTTGCTGTTCCCGTGGGCCGTCATCTACCGCCCGTCGATCGAGGCGGGTGTGCCGATGATGGATCTACTGTGGCCGATGTTGACGTTCGTCGGAATCCTCGCGATCGGACTCGTCTGGGCGTGGCGGTCCGGTGCCATCAGCTGGGCCCGGAGCCCCCTCGCGGCCAGCAGAAAGACGGAGCGTGACCTCAACTAATGAGCAGCGATCAACCATTTATCACCGACGAATCGCAAGTCGTAACCGAGACCCGGGACGCCCGGATGACCGGCCAAGGAGATCGGTTCAACTCTCGGCTCCGTGAGGCGTTCGGCTCCTCGCCGTTCATCCTCACGAAGTTCGATAAGTTCATGAACTGGTGTCGCGGCTCCTCGATGTTCATGCTGCAGTTCGGTATCGCCTGCTGCAGCATCGAGATGATGCACACGTACGCGGTGAAACACGACCTCGACCGGTTCGGGAGCGGCGTTCCCCGCGCCTCGCCGCGACAGGCCGACGTGATGATCGTCCCCGGGACGATCGTCTCGAAGTTCGCGCCGCGGATGAAGCGCGTCTACGACCAGATGCCCGAGCCGAAGTTCGTCGTCGGCATGGGCTCGTGTACCATCTCCGGCGGTCCGTTCCAGGAGGGGTACAACGTGATCAAAGGCGCCGAGGAGGTCATCCCGATAGACATCCACGTCCCGGGCTGTCCCCCCCGACCTGAAGCACTCGTCTACGGCGTCGTGAAGCTGCAAGAGCGCGTCGCCAACGGCGAGGCCGCACCCGTGACCGTCAAACCGTACGAGTTAGAGGAGTTCTCCGACCTCGAACGCGACGAGCTCGTCGAGAAGCTCGCAGACCAGATCGAAGAGGACGAACTCGCCATGCGGTACAACTTCGCTGATTCGCCATGAGCCTCGAACGACCAGACACCACCGACGACGCGGCACTCGAACGCACTCCGGACGAACTCGAGGCGCTCCTCGGCGACCTCGTCGTCGATCGCGACGACCACCTGAACGCGCCTGGATTCGTCATCCGACCGGACACGGTCCAGCAAACGCTCTCGCTGCTGAAAGAGCAGGCGGGATACGACCACCTCTCCGTGGTCTCCGCACAGGAGTACGAGAACCGATACGAGTCGATCTACCACCTGAAAAAGTACGACGACCCGACGCAGGAGGTCAGTATCATCGTCCCCGCGGACAAAGACAATCCCGTCTCGGAGTCGGCGGAACCCGTTTTCCGCACCGCTGACTGGCACGAGCGAGAGGCGTACGACCTCATTGGGATCCAGTACGATGACCACCCCGACCTGCGTCGGATCCTCCTACCGGAGACCTGGCAGGGACATCCGATGGCGATGGACTACGATCAGGACCAGCCGCAGATCGCCACGCTGCCGGCACACGCGAACCCGTTGCAGGAACATCACAGAGACGACGAGTCCGACACGATGTTCCTCAACATTGGGCCGCACCACCCGGCGACACACGGGGTTCTCCACCTGAAGACCGTCCTCGACGGTGAGCAGGTCGTCGACGTCGAATCCGATATCGGCTACCTCCACCGCTGTGAGGAGCAGATGGCACAGAACGGGACGTACCGCCACCAGATCATGCCGTATCCGGACCGCTGGGATTACATCTCGGCGGGGCTGCTCAACGAGTGGGCGTACGCCCGCGCAGCCGAAGACCTCGCGGAGATCGAGGTCCCGGAATACGCACAGATCATCCGGACGATGGGCGCAGAGATGTGCCGGATCGCCGCCCACATGCTCGCGCTCGCGACGTTCGCGCTCGACGTGAACGGCGACTTCACGGCGACGTTCATGTACGCGATCAACGACCGCGAGCGTGTACAAGACCTCTTGGAAGACCTGACGGGCCAGCGGCTGATGTTCAACTACTTCCGGCTCGGCGGCGTCGTCTGGGACCTTCCGGAGCCGCGCGATGAGTTCTTCTCGAAGACCCGCGACTTCCTCGACCAGCTGCCGGGCTCCGTCGAGGAGTACCACAACCTCATCACCTCCAACGAGATCTTCCAGATGCGGACGATAGATACGGGGATTCTTCCACCCGAGGTCGCGAAGAACTACGGCGCGACCGGTCCAGTCGCTCGCGGCTCCGGTGTCGATTACGACCTCCGCCGTGACGACTCGTACGGCTACTACGACGAGCTCGACTGGGACGTCGTCACCGAAGAGGGATGCGACAACTTCTCGCGGCTACTCGTTCGGATGGGTGAGGTTGAGGAGTCCGCGAAGATCATCGAGCAGTGCATCGATCTGCTCGAAGACTGGCCCGAAGACGAGCGGAACATTCAGTCGAACGTGCCCCGCACGCTTCGCCCGGACGACGATACCGAGATCTACCGCGCCGTCGAGGGTGCGAAAGGCGAGCTCGGCATCTACATCCGCGCTGACGGTACCGACAAGCCCGCGCGGTTCAAGATCCGGTCGCCGTGTTTCTCGAACCTCCAGACGCTGCCGGAGATGGCTAACGGGGAGTACATCCCCGACGTCATCGCGGCACTCGGGAGCCTCGACATCGTGCTCGGGGAGGTGGATCGCTGATGGGGGCGACCTCCGTACAGCTGTTCCCCGAATTTATTGCCGACACGCTCGGGCTGCCGGGCGTTCTCGGCGAGGTCGTCGCAGCGCTAATCGCTGCGGCGGTTGTCGGCAACATCGTCCTCGCGTTCACGGGGGTTGCCGGTCCGTGGGCGAAACGGAAGATCACAGCGGCGTTCACCGATCGAATTGCCGTCGACCGCGTCGGCCCGTTCGGGCTGCTCATCATCCCGGCCTCCGCCGTCCAGCTGCTCGCGAAGGAGCTCATCATCCCCGAGGGCGTCGATCGCCCGTCGTGGGACATTGCGCCGGTTATTCTCCCGGCATCCGCGCTGCTCGGATTCGCCGTGATTCCGATGGGACAGCTCGGTCCGATTAACTTCCATCTCGCCGACCCTGAGGTCGGCTTCGCGCTGGTGTTCGCGTTCGCCTCCATCGCGTCGATCTCGCTGGTGATGGCTGGCTACGCGTCGAACAACAAATACTCGCTTCTCGGCGGTCTCCGCGCCGTCGCACAGAACCTCGCGTATGAGATTCCGTTGATCGTCACCGCGATGTCGGTCGTGATCTTCGCGGGGACGCTGCAGATGAGCGGCATCGTCGGTGCACAGACCGAAACGCTCGTCACGATCGCCGGCTTCGACATTCCGGCGTGGTACGCGTTCGTAAATCCGTTCGCGTTTGTCTTATTCCTCACGGCGAACATGGCAGAGATCGGGCGGAACCCGTTCGACATCCCGGAAGCACCCACGGAGATCGTCGGCGGGTATCAGACGGAGTACTCCTCGGCGTACTTCGTTCTCTTCTACCTTGGCGAGTTCGTGCACATTTTCCTCGGCGGTGCGATCCTCGCCGTCACGTTCCTCGGCGGCGCCTCTGGGCCCGGCCCGGAGAGCATTGGCTTCATCTGGTTCGTGGTGAAGATCTGGGGCTTCTTCCTGTTCACGCAGTGGGCCCGGGCCGCGCTTCCGCGCGTCCGAATCGACCAGCTGATCGAGATCGGCTGGAAGGGAATGCTGGTGCTATCGTTCGCGAACCTGGTTCTCACGGCCGTAATCGTGGGGGTGATCGCGTAATATGATCGGACTTATGAAATCGATGGCGACGACGATGAAACACGCGCTTGATGGAAAAACGTTCACGGTGGAATATCCCGAGGACGCGCCCGAAGTGAGCCCGCGGTTCCGCGGTGTTCACAAGTTCAGCCAGGAGCGGTGTATCTGGTGTCGACAGTGTGAGAACGTTTGTCCGAACGATACGATTCAGATCGTTCAAGACGACCAGCGAAACGGTGAGGAGTACAATCTCCACATCGGCCAGTGTATCTACTGTCGGCTGTGTGAGGAAGTCTGTCCCGTCGATGCGATCCTGTTAACACAGAACTTCGAATTCACCGCGGACACGAAAGACGACTTCGTGTTCAACAAAGAACAGCTCAAAAACGTCCCGTGGTACAAAGGTATCGACCCGCTGGAGTCCCGGAACCCTGATCGCGGCGCGTGGATCGGGGAGGGTGACGGCGAGATCGACTACCAGTAGCGGGCGCGTCTCGAAATCTTCAAAGGGGTTCTCATAGGAGACAAACACAATGGTTTATGCTACTATCGCGTTCGGGCTGTTCGCCGCGGTCACGCTGGCGTTCAGCCTCGGGGTTGTCCTGGCGCGCGACGTGTTCCACGCCGCGTTGCTTCTGGGCGGTGCCCTGACGAGCGTCGCGGTACACTACGTGATGCTGCAGGCGGAGTTTATCGCCGCCATGCAGATCCTCGTCTACGTCGGCGGGGTGCTGATACTGGTCACGTTCGCCGTGATGCTCACGCGATCCGATTCTGAAACGGAGGTGAACAGCGTATGAGTGACACGAACACCGGGAGGCTCGGACGGCTCGTGCCCGCAGCCGCGGTCGGACTTCTGTTCGCCGTGATGGCCGTAACGGTCCTCTCTGCAGATTTCGGCGACTTCTCAGAGGGCCTCGAGGCGTTTGAAGGCGAGTCGGTCGTCCACAACATCGGGTACGCCCTGTTCAACCTCGGCGAACACGGTGTCGCAACGATCCCATCCGAAGGGTTCCTCGCGGCGTTTCTGATCGTCGCGGTTGCGCTCGACGTCGCGCTCGACGGTGCGGTGTACCTCGCGAAGCGCGAGGAGGACGGCTCGATCGTCTCCGCTGTCGGGCAGGCGTTTACCGACGGCGGCCGCGACGGGGGTGAGCGGTAATGGTGCCCATCGAGTGGTACCTGCTGCTCGCCACCGCGATGTTCTGTATCGGACTGTTCGGCGTGCTCACACGACGTGACGCGCTGTACTTCCTGATGAGCGTCGAGCTCATGATGAACGCGGCGAACATCAACTTCGTCGCGTTCGCGCTCTACTACGGTGACCTCACCGGACAGGTGTTCGCGCTGTTCGTCATCGCGCTCGCCGCCGCAGAGGTCGCAATCGGAATCGGCATCATACTCGTGTTATACCGTAACTTCGGCGTCACGGACGTCACCGTTCCAACGGAGATGAGGTGGTAAGATGGTGGACGTGTTCTCATACGTTCCGGCGATCGTGCTTCTCCCGTTCTTCTCGTTCCTCATCGCGCTCGGGGCCGGCAAATATCTCCCCAAAGGCGGTGCCTTCGGCGGCATCGCTGCGACGGCGGGCTCGTTCCTGCTCTCGCTGTGGGTGTTCGCGACGGTCGCGGGCGGCCAGACGTACAACGCGACGATCTACACGTGGGCGAGCGAGGGCGGTATCGGGCCGACGGATATCGAGCTGACCTTCGGCATCCTGATCGATCCGCTGTCGGCGCTGATGCTCGTCATCGTGACGCTCGTTGCGCTGCTCGTTCACGTGTTCTCGCTCGGCTACATGAACGACGAAGGCGAGACCGGGCTTCCGCGATACTACGCCGGGCTCGGCCTCTTCACCGCGTCGATGCTCGGATTCGTCGTCGCGGACAACCTGCTGATGGCGTTCATGTTCTTCGAACTGGTCGGGCTCTGCTCGTACCTGCTCATCGGCTTCCACTTCCGAGAGCCCGGACCGCCGTCCGCCGCGAAGAAGGCCTTCCTCGTCACTCGATTCGGGGACTACTTCTTCCTCGTCGGCGTCGTCGCGGTGCTCGCGACGTTCGGCACCGCGCAGTTCGCCGGTGAGGGCTCGTTCCCCGCGCTCGCGGACGCCGCGCTCAACGGGTCCGGCTCGGTCGCGTGGATCCCCGGCGGACTCGAGCTACAGACGTGGCTCACGATCATCGGCCTGCTCGTGCTCGGCGGCGTCGTCGGAAAGTCGGCGCAGTTCCCGCTGCACACGTGGCTCCCCGACGCGATGGAGGGTCCGACCCCCGTCTCCGCGCTCATCCACGCCGCGACGATGGTCGCTGCCGGTGTCTACTTGGTCGCCCGGATGTTCGGGTTCTACGCGCTGACACCAACGACGCTCGCGGTTATCGCGTTTGTCGGCGGCTTCACGGCGCTGTTCGCGGCGACGATGGGCGTCGTCAAAGACGAGCTGAAACAGGTGCTCGCGTACTCCACCATCTCCCAGTACGGCTACATGATGCTCGCACTCGGTGCGGGCTCGTACGTCGCTGCGACCTTCCACCTGATGACGCACGCCTTCTTCAAGGCGCTGTTGTTCCTCGGCGCGGGCGCGGTGATCATCGCGATGCACCACAACGAGAACATGTGGGATATGGGCGGGCTGAAAGACCGGATGCCCGTCACCTACTGGACGTTCCTCGCTGGCTCGCTCGCCCTCGCGGGTATCTTCCCGTTCGCGGGGTTCTGGTCGAAAGACGAGATCCTGTATGAGGCGTTCATCCACGGCCTCAACGACCCGCTGCTGCTCGGCGGCTGGGTGATGGGACTGCTCGCGGTGCCGGTCACCGCTTTCTACACCTTCCGGATGGTGTTCTTGACGTTCCACGGCGAGCCGCGGACCGAGTTGGCTCGTGACCCCGAGCCCGTTCGCTGGAACGTGAAAGGGCCGCTCACCGTGCTCGGCTCGCTGGCTGTCGTCGCCGGCCTCGTCAACATGGTGCCGGTCCAGAAGCTGCTCGGGATCGAGGGGATCGATCTCCTGACCCGATGGCTCGACAACGATTTCGGCGGCATCGACGGCGTGAGCTACTCCGCGTACAACGATCTGCTCGCGACGCACGGTCACGAGGCGGCGTTCCTCGGCGTCGGCGAGACGGCAACGCTGCTCGTCGCGGCTGGACTCTCGCTCGGACTCGCCGTCGCCGGCGTGCTCGTCGCGTGGAAGCTCTACAACGTGGCGTCGCCGACGGAACACACGGCGAAGCTCGGCGGACTCAAAGACGTGTTGTACAACAACTACTATCTCGACGAACTGCAGGTATGGCTCGCGTATCGAACTGAAGACGCCGCCGGCGGCGCCGACACCTTCGATCAGGGTATCATCGACGGCGTCGTCAACGGCGTCTCCTCGGTGAGCCTCTTCGGCGGAAGTCGGGTCCGACAGGTCCAGACCGGACTCGTCTCGCAGTACGCGTTGCTGCTCACGCTGGGGCTGGTCGCACTGATTCTCACCCTCGGTGTCAGCGGGGGGTGGTTCCTGTGATACTCGAAGCGCTCATCGCCTTCACCTTCGCGAGCGCGCTGCTCGTACTGCTCGCTCCCAACGCGTGGGCCGGGAAGCTCGCGTTCGCGCTGAGTCTGGTTCCGTTCGCCGGAAGCCTCTACCTGTGGTCGCAGTTCGACGCCGTCGGCAACGCCCTCACGGGTGGGACGATCGCCTTCGAAACGCGAATCGAGTGGCTGGAAGTCGGTGGCCGCTCTGTTTCGTGGTTCGTCGGACTCGACGGGATCAGCCTCCCGCTCGTCGTGCTCACGACCTTCCTCGTCCCGCTGGCGATCGTCAGCGCATGGACGCCGATCGACACCCGCCAGAGCCAATTTTACGGGCTCATGCTGTTCATGCAGGCGAACCTCCTCGGCGTGTTCACCGCGCTCGACTTCTTCTTGTGGTTCATCTTCTGGGAGGCCGTCCTCGTGCCGATGTACTTCCTCATCGGTGTCTGGGGTGGCCCGCGCCGGAAGTACGCCGCGATCAAGTTCTTCGTGTATACGAACGCGGCGTCGCTGTTGATGTTCATCGGATTTATGTCGCTGGTGTTCGCGCTCGGCGACTCCGTAAGCTCATTCGGGCTGCCGGAGATCACGCAGGCGCTCACGGCCGGCGAACTCGGGACGTGGTTCGGGATCGCCCCCGGAACGATCGCGATGGGCGCGTTCCTCGCGATGTTCCTCGGGTTCGCGGTGAAGGTGCCGATCGTTCCGTTCCACACGTGGCTCCCTGACGCCCACGTCGAGGCGCCGACACCCGTGTCGGTGTTGCTGGCGGGCGTCCTCCTGAAGATGGGGACGTACGCGCTGCTCCGCTTCAACTTCACGATGTTACCCGATCAGGCGTCTGCGCTCGCGGTCCCGATCGCGGCCATCGCCGTCATCAGCGTCATCTACGGTGCGATGTTGGCGCTGGCACAGAAAGATCTCAAACGCATCGTCGCGTACTCCTCCGTCTCGTCGATGGGGTACGTCATCCTCGGACTCATCGCGTTCACCGAGTTCGGCGTCGGCGGCGCGACGTTCCAGATGGTCGCTCACGGCCTCATCTCGGGGCTGATGTTCATGGCGGTCGGCGTCATCTACAACGCGACGCACACCCGGATGGTCGGCGATATGGCCGGCATGGCCGACCGGATGCCGGTCACCGTCGGAATCCTCGTCGCCGGCGCGTTCGGCTACATGGGGCTCCCGCTGATGGCCGGCTTCGCCGGCGAGTTCTTCATCTTCGTCGGCTCGCTGTCCGCGCCGGTGCTCCCGTACGCACCGATTTTCACGGCGCTCGCGATGTTCGGTATCGTCGTCGTCGCCGGCTACTTGTTGTCGGCGATGCAGAAGACGCTGTTCGGACCGTTCCGGCTCGAAACCGACTACGAGGTCGGCCCGGCACCGTTCCACGATGTCGCCCCGCTGGCGGTGCTTCTCGTGGCGATCATCGTGCTCGGCGTCGCGCCCGACATCTTCTTCGAGATGATTCGTGACGCTGCCGTTCCCGTGGTCGAGGGGGTGAGCGTCGATGGTTAACGCGCTTCCGCCGGTGGCGGCGCTGCTGCCAGTGCTCGTCCTCGCGTTCACCGGACTCGCGCTGTTGGTAGTCGATACCATCCGACCGGACGCTCGGTCGAACACGTCGAGTGCGGTCGTCGCCGCGCTGGGGTCGCTGGCCGCGCTCGCGGTGACCGTCTGGTTCGTCGCCTCCGGCACCGGAGACACCGACACCGGCGGCGCGATCTACCTGTTCGCCGACGCGATCAAGGTCGACACGATGGCGCTGTTCTTCACCGCCATCTTCGCCTCTGTCACCGCGCTCGTCGTCGTCGCCGCACACGACTACTTCCACGACCACGACGACCCGGCGACGTTCTACTCGTTGGTCGTTTTCGCGGCGACGGGGATGGCGCTGCTCGCGGTCGCGAACTCGCTGGCCGTCGTCTTCGTGGCCTTGGAGATGGTGTCGCTGCCGTCGTACGTGCTCGTCGCCTTCTTCAAAAAGAACCGCGGGAGCGTCGAGGCGGGGCTGAAGTACTTCCTCGTCGGTGCGCTCTCCTCGGCGATCTTCCTGTTCGGTATCTCGTTGGTGTACGCGGCGACCGGGTCGCTCATCCTGAGCGACGTCGCCGACGGAATGGGCTCGCTCGACGGGCTCGTCGGAATCACCGGTCTCGGGATCGTGATGATCATCGGTGGCGTTGCCTTCAAAACCGCCTCCGTTCCGTTCCACTTCTGGGCGCCGGAGGCGTACGAGGGAGCGCCAGCGCCGGTGAGCGCGTTCCTCTCGTCGGCGTCGAAGGCGGCCGGCTTCGTGGTCGCGTTCCGCCTGTTCACTGAGGCGTTCCCGGTCGGTGCGTCGCTGGCCGCCGACATCAACTGGGTGCTCGCGTTCGGTATCCTCGCGGCCGTGACGATGACGCTCGGTAACTTCGCGGCGGCCGTCCAAGAGAACGTCAAGCGCATGCTCGCGTACTCCTCGATCGGACACGCGGGCTACGCGCTCATCGGGCTCGCCGCGCTCTCCGTCGACGGCGGCGGTAACGGTGCGGTGATGGGCGCCGCGATGGCGCACCTTCTCGTCTACGGCTTCATGAACACCGGCGCGTTCCTCTTCGTCGCGATGGCCGAGCGGTGGGGCGTCGGGCGGACCTTCGAGGATTACGCCGGACTCGCCAGCCGTGCGCCCGTCGCATCCGTGGCGATGGCTGTGTTCATGTTCTCGCTGGCCGGGCTTCCGCCCTTCGCCGGCTTCTTCTCGAAGTACTTCCTGTTCATGGCCGCCATCGACAACGGCTTCGTCTGGTTGGCGGCGATCGGCGCGATCAACAGCGTGATCTCGCTGTACTACTACAGCCGGGTCGTGAAGGCGCTGTTCATCGACGATCCGGAATCGTCGGACTCGCTCGACGCGATCGACGTGCGCCCGACAGCGCTGTACGCCGCGGTCATCTTCGCGGCGGTCGCGACGGTGCTGCTGCTCCCCGGCTTCGGGCCGGTCATCGAAACCGCCGAGGCGGCGGCCTCCGCGCTGTTCTAGGCTCACTGCGGTTTTCGCATTCGCACTCGGTTCTGATTTCGTCCCTTTCAACTCGATTTCTGCCCCAGATTTCACCGGCGACGCTCCGGTAACCGCAGGTATTAGCATTTTCGGCGCTTCGATCCGAGTATGAGCCGAAGCCGGACCTACCGGTGTCTGAACTGTCTCGAACACACGCTGAGTCGGGAGTTCGACACCGCTCATCTCTCCGTGACGTGCCCGAACTGCGACTCGTTCGAGCGGTTCGTCAACGAGGCGGTGTTCCAGCAGTTTCAGGCGTTCGAGGAGTCACCGCCGGCCGAGCTCGACTGGGGACGGCTCGATCGGATGGAGAAGTTTCTCGTGTCAGAGCGGCTCGTCCGCTCGACGAAGACGATAGCGGACTTCGAACTCGTCGAATAACGCTGCGTCGAGCGACGCGCTGTCTCAGCGCGCGTATAGCTTCCCGCCGACGAGCGCGGCGAGGCCGACGCCACCGCCGGGCGTTACCGCGACGTACGGCCTGTCGACCGGGCCGAACACGTCGACGACGCGACCGACGGTTGACAGCGACTCGTCGACGACGGCGGACCCGATCCGCGGCGGCGCTTCGCCCGTCTCGGCGCGGGCGATCGCGAGCCCACCGGCGGTGCGGACGACGGTGCCGACGCGCCGCATCGTCACTCGCGGATGACCCCGAGGTAGGCGCCGATCGCCTGCACGAGGTCGTTTTTCGCCGTGTCTTCGGTGCCCTGTACGACGACCGCGCCCCGCGGCTCAAACTCGCGCGAGTACGTCTTCTCGCGCTCGATCACCGCGTCGTAGCCCACCTGCTGGACCGCCTTCGCGATCTCGTCGACGGTCGGCTCTTCGATCGCGAGGTCCATCGGGACGCGGCGACCTGCCGACCGAGAGCGGCCGGCGTCGAAGTACGCGGGATATACGACGTTCTCGACCATATCGGAGACGCGGGGGCGCGGCGTAAGGTCGTTTCGGACCGCGGCGGTCACCTCCGGACCGCGTCAGTCGGTACGGAACTCGAACCGGGCACCGCCCGAACTGCCAGTCATCGCGCGGGCCTCCCACCCGTGGGCCTCAGCGATCCGCTTGGTGATCGCGAGTCCGAGCCCCGTTCCGTTTTCATCGGTGGTGAATCCGCTCTCGAAAACCCGATCGATCGCGTCCTCCGGAAGTCCGGCTCCGTCGTCCTCGACGAAGAAGCCCGACCCGATCGGCCCACCGTCGCCGCGGAACGAGGCCTCGCCGACCCGTACAGCGAGCGGGTCTGCGTTCGTTTTTGCAGCGTCTCTCGAACGACCATGCTCGACACTGTCGTCGGGCTCCGCCCGACTGCCCGTGGAACCGTGTTCCACGCTGTCACCGGACTTCGTCCGGTTGCTAGTCGAGCCATGCTCGACACTGTTCCGAAACACGTTCTCCAACAGCTCCCGCGTCCGCGTCCGGTTCGCATCCAGCATGATGTCGTCTTCGACGGTTAACTCGGCGTCTACCGTGTCGACACTTCTCCAGGCATCCCGTGCCAGCACTTCTAGCGAGAGCGACTCCGTCTCGCCGACTGCTCGGCCCTGCCGCGCAAGCGACAGCAGATCGCCGACGAGTTCGTCCATG
>LKMY01000024.1 GCA_001564205.1 Nanohaloarchaea archaeon PL-Br10_U2g5 | reverse complement strand
CTTCTGACGAGAGTGTCTTTTTAAGTAGACCCTCGAAACGATCTCGTATGGACGAACGCGTACACGAGCACGCCGCAGTGCTGGTCGACTGGAGCGCACGGGTCGAGGCCGGCGACGACGTCGTCGTCTCGGTCGCCGAAGACGCCCACGAACTCGGCGTCGCCGTCGCCGAGGCGCTCGGCGAGCGCGGTGCCAACGTCACGACCCTGTACGGCTCCGACGAGATCGGTCGCGCCTATTTAAAGGGCGCCGAGGCGAGCATCGACGGCGGCGCTGCTCCCGACTTCGACGCCGATCCCGCCGTCGATCGGGCGATCTTCGAGGCCGCCGACGCCTACCTCCGGATCGGCGGCGGCCGCAACACCACCGCCGCGGCCGACGTCGCGAGCGAGACGCGACAGGCGTACGCCAAAGCCCGAAAAGGCGTCCGCGAGGCCCGGATGGACACCGACTGGGTGTCGACGGTCCACCCCACTCGCAGCCTCGCCCAACAGGCCGGGATGGCGTACGAGGAGTATCAGGCGTTCGTCTACGACGCCGTCCTCCGCGACTGGGAAGCGCTCGCCGAGGAGATGGCTCAGATGAAGGCGGTTCTCGACGACGGCGACGAAGTTCGGATCATCACCGAGCGCGACGACGCGCCAGACACCGACGTGACGATGTCGATCGCGGGCCGGACCGCGGTCAACTCCGCCGCCTCCGTCGCGTACGACTCGCATAACCTCCCGAGCGGCGAGGTGTTCACCGCGCCGTACGACACCGCGGGCGAGGCCTTTTTCGACGTGCCGATGACGATCGAAGCCACTCGCGTGCGGAACGTGCATCTCACCTTTGCGGACGGTGAGGTGGTGGATTTCTCCGCCGAAAGCGGCGAGGACGCCCTCGAAAGCGTCCTCAATACCGATCCAGGCGCTCGCCGCCTCGGCGAACTCGGAATCGGGATGAACCGTGGTATCGATCGGTTCACCGACTCGATCCTCTTCGACGAGAAGATGGGCGATACCGTCCACCTGGCGGTCGGTCGCGCCTACGACGCCTGTCTCCCCGACGGTGAGTCCGGCAACGACAGCGCGGTCCACGTCGACATGATAAGCGATGTGAGCGCGGACTCGCGGATGACGGTCGACGGCGAACTCGTCCAGCGGAACGGCGTCTTCCGGTGGGAAGACGGATTCGACGGCTGACGGAGGGTCAGTCAGGAGCGTAATATAGACTAATACAGACGGTACCAACCGACATCGCGGCCGATCGCTACCGTGCCACCGGCCGGTCTTGCTCCGCCAAGCGAGGCGTCGAGTCCAGCACCGCGCTCCACCGATCCATACAGGTCACACAGAGGTAGTACGCGAAGCCGTCGACGTCCCGATAGCGGACGGGAGCGTCGATGCCGCACTTGTCACAGTTCATGATTGGGGGATTCGAGAAACGAGACATATACTTTCTGTTCGTCGAGACGCTTACCGGAAGAACGGTTTTTGCTATTCTCCCCACCCTGAAGAGCGAGGATCCGCGACCGAGTTAGCATAACCGTTCCGTGGGAGTACGGCCGTCCGCTGCCGGCTGCTCAGCCGGTCACCGGAGCGCGTCGAGGTCGAGCTCGAAGGCGGCGACCGGCACTTCGAGGTCGTGTTCGACGAGCACGGCGGGGTGGAGTTCGCCGATGACGCCGACCCGCTCGCCGTCGACCACGACCGCCGCGGTTCGGCCGTCGATGAACGACGGGTGTTCGGTCCGCGGCGTCTTCAGCTCGGCGTCGAAGCCGTCACACACCGCTTGGAGCCGACCCTTCGCGGCCTCGTAGGAAGCGTCGCGGCGGGCGACCGCGCCAGCGACGTGGCGGCGCTCTGCGACGTTCGTGTTCTCGCTATCGTCGCGCTCGGCGACGAAGCCGACCTCCGCGACGTCTTGCGGGTACGCATTGTGCGTGTTCCGCTCCAACAGCATGACGAGCGAGGGGATCGCCCAGGTTCGTAGCTGGGTGTACTCCTCGCTGTACGGCTCCGTTATCTCGACGGGGTCGCCGCCGCCGAGGACGCCGTCGCCCGCGAGCGACACGCGCTGTCCGTCCCCGGTATCGCCCTCGGTGACCGCGGCGCCGCCGGTTCCGGGCTCGACGTTCATTCGGTCGTAGTTCTCCCTCCCGCTCGTCATGTGGAAGTTCAGCAGGTCTTCAAAGCGGAGCCCGACGAGGCTCGTCCGGACGGCGTCCTCCAGCCGCGAGCGCTCGTGGCGTCCGCCGACAGTTCCCACGTCGGGGTACCGCGGCTCCAAGTTGTCGAAGCCGTACGCTCGCCCCACGTCGTCGACCAGATCGAGCGGGTGGAGCACGTCGACGCGATACGGCGGAATCGCCACCTCGTAGCGCACCTCGTCGCCGAGCGTGTACGAGGCGTCGAGGCCCGCGCGCTCGAAGCAGTCGACGATCTCCTCCGGCTCGAAGTCGACGCCGAGCAGCGTCTCGATCCGGTCGTGGCTCACCGTCTTCTCGTCGGTGTCGAAGTTCGGGCGGACGAGCTCTGCGCCGTACTCGCTCGGGTGGATCGCGCCGTCCGCGTACTCGACGTGCACCTGTTCGATCGTCGCGCCGCGGGCCGAGAGTGCGTAACAGACGATCGTACACATCTTGTCGATCGTCCACTGGTCGGTGCCGGTGAGCTCGACGAAGAGGTCGCGGGAGCCGGTCGTCACCTCAGTTCGTTTCCCGTTGATGACGGGCGGGAACGAGAAGAGACCGAGCTCGTCGTAAATTGCCGGATACCGGTCCAGATCGCTGACGAGGTCGGCGTACGTACGACCGGTGTCGTGCTCGTCGAGCACCTCGGCAGGGGTCATCTCCACGTCGCTGTCGAGCGGCACGAACGGCTCCCCGTCGGGGTCGACGCCGCGATACGTGATCGACGGCTCTGCACCCTCCTGAAGCGGTGCGCCCTTGACCATCGCGAGGTCGTGAATTCCGATAGCCCCCTTCGCCCGGCCGCGACCCATCGTCGCGTGGAGCTTCTCCTGCAGTTGGATCAGCGAGTCGAGCGCGCCCTCGTCGAGGTCGACTCCGCGAACCACGGCGCCGGTGACGTACGGGCGCTCGTCGGGAACCGACTCGTCGACTTCGATCGTCCACTCGGGGGCGTTCGTTTCGGGGACGTACACGCCGCGATCGTCGCCGTAGTGATATCGGAGCGAGCGGGCGACACCCTCGACAGAGAGCCGGTCCAGCCGGTCGGGCGCGAACTCGAACTGCAGGAGCCCCTCGTCGGTCTCGCCCTCGAACTCCAAGCCGAGTCCGAACAAGTCCCGCTTGAACTCCTCGTCCGTCGTCTCTGTGCGGCCGGTGAGCCCGCGCAGCTCGTCGGTGTCGATGTCGACGACGGGCATCAGTAGCTCACCTCCGCGTTCCGGAGGAATTCGATGTCAGCTAAGGTGCCGTGGAGATCGCGAATATCCTCCGCGCCGGTCGTGAGCATAGCGAGGCGTTCTAAGGCGAGCCCCCACGCCATCACGTCGCAGTCGACACCGAGCGGGCCGGTCACCTCCTCGCGGAAGACGCCGGAGTTACCGATCTCGATCTCTTCGCCCGTCTCGGGATGTTCGCCGAACAGCTCAAACGACGGCTCGGTGTACGGGTTGTAATGCGGCTTGAACCGGATGTCCGTGATTCCGAACTGCCGGTAGAACTCCTCGAAGGTGCCCATGAGATCGCGGACGGAGAGGTCCTCGGCCATCACCCACCCCTCGATCTGGTAGAACTCGAGGAGATGCGTCGGGTCGAGCGTGTCGTTACGGTACACTTTCTCGACGGAGAAGTAGCGTTGTGGCGGCTCCAACTCAGCACCCGCGATCCCCGAGAGATATCGCATCGACAGGGAGGTCGTGTGTCCCCGTAAGGCGATCTCGCGGGCGAACTCCTCGGACCACGGCGAGTGATAGCCGTCACCGTCGGGACTCCACCCGTCGCGGTGGGCCGCTTCGACCCGCCGGATCAGCTCCTCTGGAATCTCTTCCATCGGATCGACATCCAGCGCGAACCGGTCCCAGTGGGTCCGTGCGGGGTGATCTTGCGGCATGAACAGACAGTCGTTGATCCAGAAGTCGCTGTCGGCGTGCGGCCCCTCCATCTCTTGGAATCCCATCCCGACGAGGACGTCTTTCACCCGGTCGGCGGTCCGACGGAGCACGTGTTTTCGGCCGCCGCGAACCGTGGGCGCATCGGCCTCCACGTTGTATTCGGAGAACTCCACGTCGCGCCACTCGCCGCTGGCGAGCAGCTCCGGCGTGAGCTGCGCGACCGTCTCGGTCGACTCGATCCCCGTCATCAGCGCGTCAACACCATCGTTCGTGAGCGTCACGGAGCGAGTGGTCGACGCCGATATCTCGACGAGCCCGCGCGAGTCAAGCTGTTCGATAACGGCGTCGTCAACGCCGGGTGTCTCGCCGACCGCGAGGGCCACGAGCGCCGTCGCTTCGGGATCGGAATCGGGGTCCGCGCCGCCGTCCACCGAGAGCTCGCCCGCATCGATGCGTCCGAACCCCTTCCGCGCGAAGTTCGAGAGCGCGATGTCGACCTCAGGTCCGTCGAGATCCGCCTCGCCGATGACGCGTCCCATCGAGACCGGTGTGTCGTCTGCGCCGAGCCCGGCTCCGGCCCGATAGAGCCGCGTTTCGGGGAGTTCGGCGTCGACATACGTCCGTCCTTCGTCCGTGATATCGACCGTCTCAGTGGTGTTCTCGGTAACCGATAGTAATCCCTCATCACGGAGATCGAAGGCCGCGCCGACGACCGTTTCGGGTTTCAGTTCGGTCTCCGCCGCGATCTCGTCTATCGTCCGTTCGTCCGTCGCGCTCGCGGCTTCGAGGACCGCGAGCTGTCGTTCCGGGAGTCGCATTCGAGTTGTATGCATACGGGTGCGGGTGGTTGGTAACGGTTCCGGCACGTCGTCGTCGCGGGCGCAAAATAGATCCGTCGGCTGTAGGTGACTCCGTCGGCTGTAGGTGACCGACGCGATACGCATCTCTCAACAACAATTATCAAAGTTGATTAATAAAGCAAAATGTTTATATACCGGTCCGTGATACTGCGGGCATGGGTAGCGCTACGGCATATTCTGTCGATCTCGAGCCGGCATCCGAGACGGTTCGAATCGAACACGACTGCGACGAGACCCCGCCAAGTCTTGCTATCGTGGAAGGTATCGCATACCTCGCCGGCGTCGAGCCTGCCGACCTCCGAGACGAGACGGGAATCGTCCTGTTCGAGCACGTCGAACCCGATGCACTCGACGCGCTCGTGGTCGGCCGTCCGGAAACCGACGTCGATATTTCCCTTCTGATCGACGACTACCGAGTCTCGGTGGACGAGACCTCCGTCGTCGTTCACCGACCCGCCGAGTAGCGACTTCGACTCTCGGATCCCGTTCGGTTTCGCGGCTCACGTCTGCGGACTGCTCACTCACCCTCTGATCCCGCTCGTTTTCGGAGCGCCGCGATCCGGTCGCCGAGCGGCGGCTGCACTTCGAACCACGTCGACCAGTCACCGGTCTCCGGTTCGACGCCACGAATGGCCGATACGCGCTCGAACGCGTCCGCTACCACTTCGGCACCGACCGCATCCGCCGCACGGTCGTCGGCTGCGTACTGCACTCGTCGGCCGACCCAGAATGCCGCGACGCCGATCGCGATGAGCGACGCGAACCCCGTGTCGAACGGGACGATCGTGGCGACGATCGCCGCAAGGATCGCAAGCACGACGGCGACGGCGACCGCCCGAAACTCGCCGTAGTACGTCTTTACCCGCCCGGCCTCGGCCGCAAGCAGTCCAACTGCGACGGCTTCGTCGAGCTCGTCGAGCACGTAATCGGTGACGAACAGTACCCGTCGACGGGGCGGACCACGGACCGCCACCTCGATCGAATCATCGCCGGTCGTCTCGATGATCGCGACCCGATCGACGTCGAGGCTCGCCGTCGCACGGAGCGCGTCGAGCCCGGCCCGTTCGGGGTCCGTCGGCTCGCGCAGATTTCGGAACCGGTCGTTGGCGTACAGCGGGCCGACTTCGACGGCGAGAAACGAGACGACGACGACGCCGACGAGGAACGCGACCGTGAGCATCGTTCCCGATTCCGTTCCGGAGGCGTAAAAACACGCGACTTCGCTTTGGACAGTTATTTGGGCATTCGCCCCACGAGTTCTCGGATCGCCACCGCGGCGTCGCTCTCCGGAGCGGCGTCCACGACGGGACGCTCTTCACTGACCGAACGGCCGACGCGTGGATCTGCGGGCACGACGGACGCGGGTGCGCCGAGCGCGTCGGCGATGGCCGCCGTCGGCGGCTCTGCAGTTATCCGGTTGATCGCACAGCCGACGAGCCCCGCGTCGAGTTCGCGTGCGAGCGCCCGGGTCCTGATGGCGTCCGCCAGTGCGAACGCTCGCGGCGAGACGACGAGCAGACATGCGTCCGCGATCGCCAGCGGGACGCCGGCGTCCGCTCGGCGACCGGCCGGACAGTCGAGGACCACGATCCCGTGTGTTTGCTCGATAGCTGTCACGGCACCCTCTAACGCGGCCAGATCGCACGCCCGGGCGCCGGCGAGCGTCCTGCCACACGGAACTATGTCGACCCTGCCGGGACGCAACGCCTCGATCGGGTCTGCGCCGCCCGCGAGCACGTCGTGAAGATCCGGCCCGCGGCCGCCTGGGAGGTCGGCCATCCCGAGGTCGGCGTCGATGACGACCGCGTCAAGTGCAGCCGCGACGTTGTACGCGAGCGTCGTCTTTCCGACGCCGCCTTTTCCGCCCGCGACCGCAAGGATCACGATAACCGCTCCAATGCCTCGATCGGCGTGTCGGTCGCTTCGGCCCGCGTCGCTAACGACGCCGCTCGGTCGCTTAGGTCTCGAAGCCGCTCTGCGTCGGATTCGACGCGCTCGTCAAGCGCCGCTAGCTCATCGACTCCGCCGGCCGACTCGACAGCATCGGTCGCCGTCGACAGGTCGGCATCGGTCACCCGTTCCGCTCGTCCGATCCGGTGCTCGACGGCGTCGAACCACTCGTCGATCGCAGCTCTCGACGGCGACTCGAGATCGGTATTAGCGCTCCCTGGGTCGCCGTTCGTCAAGTCAGCCGCGCTGCAGTCGTCGCCTCGGATGTCGGGTCCGTCGTCACTACCGTCGGCTCTGATTCCGGCTTCGTTTTCCCTCCGGTCGGCGTCACCAGTGTCAGTGTCCGCAGCGATCGCCGCCCGCGGCGGCCGGTGTTCGGCGAGGTCGCGGAGCGCATCCCTCACGCTCCCCGGGCTTCGACTGCACGTCTCTGGATCCGGATCGACCGCTTCCGAATCGATCCCTGAGTGACACCCGTCGGGGTCGACGGCCGGCGAGCGAACGACCGCTACCGGCGGGTCGACGGGCGGGGCCAGTGCGGCGAAGCCGAGCGCTCGACGTTCGTCCGGTTTCAACCGCAGCGTCACGCCCGTCTCGTCCCAGCCGGCTTCGGGAACGCCGGCTCGACGCGGCGGTAACACAGGACCCTCAAGCTGGCTCTCGATCCGTACCCGTCGAGGAACCGCACTATCGTTGTGCACGCGACACCGCACCAGCGACACGTCGGCGTCTCGCTCGACGGTCCACGCGAGGTTCATACGCCGAATCCCGCGGAATGGTATGTAAACCTCGGGACGGCGATCAGCAATCGGAACTCAGATCATCGCCCGCTTGTTGTTCGAACACGACCGATTCCGGCACGGTCCCGCTTCGCTCGGCGGCCCAAGCCGCTGCCTCCGTGTCGAGGACGACGGGGGTCGTGAGATCGGCTACGTTGACCGCCGCGAGCGACGCCGCGAGTGCTGGGCCTTCGTACGCAGACGGTTCCGAGCCCGGAGCGGCCGAGTCGCCGCCCGGAACGTCGGCCAGTGCGTCGCGAAACGCGGGGTAGACTTCGTTCGCGAGCTCCCGGCGAGCCTCACGACGTTCGTTTTCGAGCCGATCGCGGAGTTCGAGCCGTCGTTCGCGCTCGTCTCGCGCGTGGCCCGCCAGCTCCTGTGCCCGTTCGAGCGCCTGTTCGGCCGCGATCCGTTCCGTCTGGGCGTTTGCGAGCTCTGCCGCGGCCGACTCGAGTTCCGCGAGCATCTCGTCGGTCTCCGCCTCGACTTCCCGGCGAGCCCGAACGTCGCCTCGGAGCGTTGCGACCCGCTCTTTCAGTCGCTCCTCTCTGCCGCTCGCCTCCGCGATCCGGCGTCGAGCGGTGTCAAAATCAACCGGTTTCGGACTGATTTTGGCGAGCGAATCACAGAGCGCATCTAACTCGGTACTTCGCGACGACGTCCGTCCTCGCGAGCGTGCGGCCGCTGCGAGCTCCGTTCGAAGCGTCGTTCCGGTGGGTATCCTTTCGAAGACGTCTCCCGGAGGATCGACGGGAGCTTCGCAGATCGGCGGGTCTGACTCATCCCCGTCGTGCTCCGTGGTTGCGACTCGGTTCGCCGGATCGCTCACAGCTCCTCTCCCCGCATCACCTCCGGATCCGGATGCTCGGAGCCGGCGGCAAACGCTGCGTACGGCGTCGCCTTTACATCCCGATCCGCGTACGCGGCCGCTGCCTCCCGGATCGACGCATCGAGCGTAACGAACTCGTTGAACGGTTCGGTCCGTTCGATCTGAACGTCTCCGCCGTGTGACTCGCGCAGTCGCACGGCAAGGAACGCGGCGTACTCCGTCGCCTCCAACAGTACCGCGCGACCGAATCGACGGACGACCGGTTCCTCGTGATGACGGCACAGGTTTCGAAGCCCGGTTCGAGCGGCCTCCGAATACGTGACGACCAACAACACGTCCTCGACTGATTGGTTCCGGAACTTATCTCTTGTGAACCAGTACGAGTATCAGACTCGTTCGACGTCGAAGTCCGGTACTGCATCCTCTTCACTAGTGGTCAGATCATCGGAGATGTTTTGCGTAGCTGAATCATCGAGGCTCGGTGCACCACGGTTTGCACTCGGGTCGAACCCGGACAGTGTGAGAACGCGCTCGCGTGCGGCCGGCTTCGAGGGAGCGACAACTATCTGCCCGTCGACCGGCTCGTCACCGACCGCGCGAAAGACGCTGTCTTCGCCGTCGAACTCGGTCGCGTACGTTCGAAGGACGGCCGCTACCCGCCGCTCTGTGTCGGCGAGGTCGGCGTCGCCGTTCTCGAACGCGCGGAGGGCGTCTTCGACGTTCCGTATCGCGGAGATTCGGTCCATCTATGTCGTTCGCAGATGCCCCTGTTTCGGCTCGTACACTTCGCCTTTCGTGCGGAGCTTCTCGATTTCTCCCTCCGCTTTGCCCGGATCCATCCCGATCTCGCCGGCGCGGTCGATCACCTCTTCGATTGGCGCGCCCTCCTGGTACTCATCTTCGATCTCCGCGATGAGTCCCTTGATGTTCTTGATCCGGTCGCGCTGGCTCTTGGAGGTCCCCGTTTCGACGACATCGGCGTCGAACTGCCCGGTCTCCGGGTCGATCCCGATATCCTTGAGACACGACTCGACGATGTTGGTCGCACGGTCCGCATCCTCGCGCTCAACGGTGTCGGAGAGCCGGAGCCGCGCGCTCGCCTCCGCGAGCCGCACCATCGCCTCCAGCTTCCGGGCGGTGACGGGCACCGGGGCGTCCTCGTCAGCCCCCTTCGAGCGGAGGTCGACGTAGAACTCCTCGATCAGCTGTTTCGCCTCCTCCGTCATCGTCGGGAAGCAGGACCGTTTCGCGTGGGCGATGTACTTCCGGAGGAGTTCGGCGTCGATCTCCGGAGCCACCTCCTGGGTCACCTCCGCGACCTGCTCCGAGGTGAACTCCGAACTCGCGAGCTCCGTCCGTTGCGTGTTGATCTCGCCCGCGTAGTTCGTCTTGATGATGTGTTTCGCCAGCCGAGAGTCGTGTTCCGCATCCGGAGTGTCCGTCACCGTGAAGATGAGGTCGAACCGCGAGATCAGGGCGGGCTCCAGATCGATCTGCTCGCCGATCGGCTCGTACTGGTCGAACCGGCCGTACTTGGGATTCGCGGCGCCGAGTAGGGAACAGCGGGCTTTGAGGGTGGCGTTGATCCCGGCTTTCGAGACGGAGATCTTCTGCTGTTCGAGCCCCTCGTGCATCGCGGAGCGGTCGGAGGAGTTGTGAACGACGACTCCGTTCGCAACGAAGTTGTGCGTCTCCTCGACGGTCAGGTCGTACACCCTCGGTCGCTCCCCGTCCTCGATCCGTGCCAGTATCGACCGCACTTCCTCCTTGATGTCATCGACTTTGCTCTCGACTGCCTCCCGAAGATCTCCGAGCCGATCCGTTTCGACGGTCCCGGACAGCCACCGCGAGACGGTCGCCTGATCCACGCCGAGCGACGACGCGACGTCGGCCTGACTGACGCTGTATGCTTCGAGCGACGCCGCCATTTCGCCTCTCGTGTCTCCGATCGGACCGCGTTCGAGCAGATCCCGAGCGCGTCGTTCAGCGCTCTCGACGGGACCGCCGATAACGTCCGCAAGTCGCTGCTGGAGCACTTCTCGGCGGTGCTCGGTCGACTCCGGCAGAACGGTCTCGACCGAATCGACCCGACGCCACTTCACGTCTCCGCGGACGAACTCTCGCAGGCCGTCGAGGTCGGTCTCTGCGACCGCGGCGAGAACCTCTCGAAGTCGGTCCGTCACGGTTCGGCAAACGTCGTCGCACTCGCCCCAGCCGCGAGATATCTGCTGTTGCGACAGTTCCGTTCCCTCGGCGAGCCCGGATTGAGAGACGTGGTACCGCTCGCGTGTCTCTGCGAGGGTCTCCCACGACGGATCGTCGTCGAGCGCCGAACGGTCCTCGGTTGCCGCCTCCAGTCTGTCCTCGAACGCGACGAGTACCCGCCGAGCACGGTGGAGAGACACGTTCGCCGTCCCGCTCTCGAAGTCGTGATACGTGACCGCGTCGAGTCCGCACTCGCTCTGGTGAAGTCGAAGCGACTCGCGACACTCCGAGAGTACGCCGTCGACCTCTGGAACGACGTCGAGAATCGTGCGATCACCGTCGGCGGATTCGACGACGCGGTCGAGGGCCTCGGCCTTTCGCGTGGCTGTGAACCCAACGAGGCGCCGGAACGCCGCAAGCGAGTCAGCGTCGGTCACCGTGAGGTAGTACACGTCGCGACCGCCGTCTCGTTCGCGGTGCTGGAGCTGGCTCGACACGCCGAACTGTAAGAGGAGGTTCCGCGTGCCATCCAGCAGATCGCGGCTCGCAGACGCTATCCGAACGTTTCCGGCCGACTCGTCGACGTGGCCCTCACTGTCGGCGAGCGCGCGGACGAACGCGGCCTTCGCCACACGGCTCCCGGCCGAAACAGGGGTTGGGAAGCACTTCTCGTCGTACCGACCAAGGTTCATCCCTGCGTTGAGAACGGTGTCGGCGTGTTCCTTCCCGGTGACGTGGACCGTCTCGGTGCCGCCGTCGATTTTCTCGCTCGGCGGCCGCGTCGGCTCGGCATCGAACGCCCCGCGCGCCGCTCGCTCGAAATCGTCTAAGAGTTCGTCGTCCGTGTTGATGAACCGAACGCCGTAGACGCCCTCCTCGCGGTCGTAGTAGACGTTTCCATCGCCGGAGAGGTACCCCAAGACGCTCGCCATCGCGGGACTGATCCCGTCGCCATCGACGAATTCGTCGCCGAGCGGTTCCACTTCCTCGGTGCCGCCCCTCACCGCCACCGCCGCGCCGCCGTCCGCGGCCTTTGTCGGAAGCTCTCGGGGGACGTACACCCAGTCGCTGTCGTCGAGCGCGGCCGCCTCTCGCTCGACGCGCTCCCCGTCGTCGAGGACGAAGAACGGATGATCGGCCGTCGCGGTCAGCGACTCGCCGGTCTCCATCGTCACTCGGGTCAGTTTCGACGGCGCGTCGTACTCGTGGACCGCAGAGACGGGACGTTCGACCAGCTGTCCGTCCTCGTCCATCGTCCAGACATCGAGGCTGACGTCGCGGACCCGTCGGCCGTTCGAGAGATCCTCGATCTCGCCGTCTTCGGCGGCCTCCCGCGCGAGTTCGTCGATTCGCTCGACGCGCCCGTCCGCGAGCGAGACCAACGTGTCGCCGGTGACGCAGTCCATCTTGTCGAGCTCGTCGACGGCCGCGATCCCCTTATCGGCCAAGACGAGCGCGCCGGCCTCCAGCGACCACTGTTGGCCGTCGCCGAAGTCATCTCTCACAGCCGCAGCGGTGAGTCCTGCAGCGGATGATCCTTTTCCGGACGTGTAAACTGAACGTGGGGCAATATTTTCGACATAACTAATCATCTGAGATTTTCCGGTGCCCGGGTCGCCGATCAGGAGCATATGCAGGTCCCCTCGAATCCGTGAGCCGTCGGGGAGGTGTTTGGTGACGCCGGAGAACAGTTGGAGGATCATCGCGAGCTTCTCCTCGTCGTAGCCGTAGATGGCGGGCGCGATAGAGCCGACCATCGCCTCGTAGATGTCCTCGCGGTTGGAGAGCTCGATGATCTCGCGTTTGTCTTCCTCGGTGATATTCATATCCTCGAACTCCTCGTCCTCGATAGAGATCGAGACGCCGTCCATGTACAGATCGAAGATAGCGGACTTCTCGTTACCCTGCTCGACCTGCTCGATGTGGAGGACGCCGACGCAGGTGACGTGGTCGCCGGGGCTCACCTTCCCGGTGATGTCGTCGACGATGTCGACGTCGAGTGACTGGGGCGTCTCGCCGCCGCGGAGCCCCTCCGGCGACTCCTGGATGCGGAGCTTCTGCGAATCGATGAACTCCGACTGATCGAAGTTGACGCGGAAGGGGCCCTGTCGCTCACAGCCCTGACACTCGTGGGGCTCTTGGAACCCGCCGTCGCTTTGGGGAATGTACGTCATCGTTCCGCAGCGCTGGCACTCGAAGGCGGCTTCGGTCACCTTCGGGCGGACGTCGGTCGCCTTGCGAACGATTCCTTTGACTGAGACGAGCTTTCCGATGTGGTCGTCGTGGACCCGAATTCCTCGGATGTCGATACTTTCGGGGAGGTTCTCGATGCGAACGTGCGCGCGGCCGAGGCTAACGTCGGCAGGGAGGTCGTACAGCCGAAGCGCCTCTTCGGCGTACTCGCGCATTTGGTCCGGCTTCGTGCGGAAGTCCTCCGCGAGGTCGCGGTCGAACTGGAAGAGCTCGTCGTAGTCGACGTACAGCGAACGCTGTTCGTTGGGGTACTGCTGTGCGAGGGTGCCGATCTCCTCGCGGTAGTAGTTGCGGTAGAACTGAATGAACCGCTCCGTGAGATCCTGATTTCCGGCCTGGGCCATTACGACACTCCTTCGTCGGCATCACGTATGAACCTCAGGTTCAGTGAGGAAGTGGTCG
>LKMY01000023.1 GCA_001564205.1 Nanohaloarchaea archaeon PL-Br10_U2g5 | reverse complement strand
GCGACTGGGGCGTTGGAAGTGTTCGTCACCGATCTGTACGCACCGTTTATAAACAGTACTCACAGTCGCAGTACCCTTCACAGACAGGGTTGTCACAGTCGGCACCCCGCGCCGAACAGTGTTCTCTCCCGTGTCTGATAAGGAGGACGTGCAGCGGGTAGATCAGCTCGTCGGGCACTAACGCGTCCAGCTCGTCGTGTGCCGCTTCGTTCGACGCCGACTCCGACACCAGTCCGAACCGCTTCGAGACGCGCCCGACGTGCGTGTCGACCGCCATCGTCGGCTTTCCGAAGTGAAAGTTCAACACGACGCTGGCGGTTTTTGGACCCACGCCCTTGATAGCTGTCAGCCACGCTTTCGCGTCGTCGGTCGCCATCGCGTCGAGAAACGCCAACGAGTACGCACCACCGGTCTCCTCGCGGATCGCAGCGAGCGCGCGCTGGATCCGTGCGGACTTCTGGTTCGAGAGCCCGGCGACGCGGATCGTCTCGGCCAACTCGTCGTGATCGGCCGCCTCGATCGCCGCGAAGTCGGCGTACCGGTCGAACAGCGCCGCGGCCGCCCGGCTCGTGTTCGCGTCGGCGACGTTCTGTGAGAGGATCGTCGTCACGAGCTGTCGGACGCCTTCGCCGGGCTCCGCGGTCGGATCCGCCCCGTGTTCGGCGACCCGGTCGACCGGCTCGTACAACGTCACCAACTCGTCGTGTAGCTCCCGCACCTGCGCTTCGGTCCACGTCTGCGTCGACATACCCACGCTACGGGCGGCGGAGACTTCAGGCCGGCGACCCCGGCGGGAGTCCCTCGGTCTCACTACCCGCCCACCACACCGGCCCGCCGCGCGGCCTTTTTATACCGTTGCAATCATTGTTCGGGTATGTACCGAGCCTCAGACCGCGTCGACAACGCGGCATGGCTCGACCGCCTCGATGACGCATGCGCGACGCTCGATTTCGACGAGGAGGTGTTCACCACTGCAACGGACCTGTTTCTCTCCCAGGCGCCCGACAGCGAGCAGGGCAAACGCGTCACCGCCGCCGCGAGCCTCTACGCTGCCGCGCTGATCCGCGGACAGGAGCGTTCACAATCCGCAGTCGCTGACGCGATGGACGTCTCCAGACTCTCCGTCCAGAAGCGCTGGAAGCCCATTCTCGAAGACGCCGGCTTCTCGCCGCCGACGTGGTAGATGCGGACTCGGCGTTCGTCTCTCGGTGCTGACGCTACCGTGGCGTCGCCACGACACCGAGGTGGTCCTCGTGGTACCGGTCTAACCGCTCCGTCTCCAGAATCTCGTAGACCTCCCGAAGCCGATCGAGCGCGCGCTCGAACACGTCTTCCGGCGCGGCCGTCACGTCCTCGCTACGAGCCTTGATCGCGAGTAGCAGCCGACCGTCGTCCGCGAGGAACTGCGCGTTCCGCACCGCCACTTCGGCCTGCCCGCGCGTCGCCACGTCCTGAACGATCGCGTCGACATTCGACTCGACGACGTGCGCGTACGTCCGGGGGGTTCTGGCATCTTTTAAAAGTGGAAAGAGTCGGCCGCGTGGCGCTGCGGTCTCGACGAGGTCACGCGCGGGTCGCGGCGCGAACTCCACCGCGTACGTCGGCCCGGCGAAGTCGGCGACGTGGCTAACGGTGGTCCCGCTCGATGCGCCGAGATACAACACCGTCTCACCGCCCGACAGCCCGGTATCAATCCCGAGTTCGAGCATCCCGCCGAGCTTCGACCGCTCGGGGTCCCACGCGCGCCAGTCGCCGTCTGTCGGCTCGCCGTACACCGGCTCGCCGCGGGTCGCAAGCCGCGTCTCGCCCGCGATTTCGCGTCGCTCGACGCCCGTTGGCAGCGACCGCGTGTCGGAATCGACGGCGTCACTCATCCTCGTCACCCTCGCTCGTAGCAGCGTGCTCGCGCGCCCGGATCGTCGCCATCCGCTCGCGGAGCTTCTCGTGAAGCGTCGCTCGTCGCTCGCCCGAGTAGTGGTCGACGCGGGCGGCGAGCGTCAGCTTCCCGGCCAGCGCCCGCGATGCGGAGCCGCGGTCCTCGGGCCGGGTGTTTCGGACGTACTCGTGCGTGTAGATGATCCCGTGTTTCGGGGAGGGGGCACGCCCTGAGAGATGGGCGAACAGCGCGTCCTCGGCGCCGAGCACTTGTACCGTCCCCGAAGGCTTCTTGGCGAGTGACTCCAAGCCGCCCGCGAGCGCGATCAGCCGCGCTGCGAGCTCCGGACCGGCCATTTCGGTGAGATTCGGCGCGACTGCGGGCGCCAGCCGATCGATCGTCGCCGCGAGTTCGTCTCGCTCTGCGGCGAGATCCCTAACGCGGCCTGCGAGCGACACGGCTCGACGCTCGACCTCGCTTTCGGGCTCGCGATCGGCGATCGATCGGGCGCCTTCGATTCCCGGCTCCGCGTCGTCGAAGAGGCTCCCCGCCCATTCAGTGGCGCGCTCGGCCAGCTCGTTTGCCGTGCGCTCACAGTCGTCCATCGCTCGCACTGCGTGGATAAGTTGGGCGTCGTCCGCGCGCTCGCGTTCTCGGACGGTCTCGCGGGTCGTGGCGGTCGTCGCCGCATGGAGGCGGTCGTAGTAGTCGGCTTCGGAGTCGGTGAAGCCGGCTTCGACGGCGAGCCCGGGCCAGTCCCGCGGCGCTGGCGATTCGCCTTTTGTGATGCGCTCGTGAACGGCGGCGGAGCGCTCTGGTTCGTTTTGGGGAAGCCCCTCGAACCAGCCCGCCTCCGAGACGTCAGTCTCGGTTGCAGCATCGGTGTCAGTCATTACCGCTCGATACTCGCTCCGATTGTATAGGCGTTCCCGAAGCGTCCGGAGCTACGCGTCGGCCGTCTCGTCGGCCGACTCCTCACGTTCCGCATCCGCGGACTCCTCGTCCGTCGTTGACCGAAGCTCCGAGAAAAATCCGTTCGGGTCGCTCCGCGCGTCGGCGAGGGACGCGCCGACGAGTCCGCCGAGGGCACCGCCCGTACTCGCCGTGTTCCGGCTCACTAAGCCGCCGACTGCGGCCCCGATGGCCGCACCGACCGCCGCGTACTTTGCTCTGGAGAGCGCGCTCCTGATTCGTGATTTCATATCTACTACATCTCTGCCGATTTATAAAAATCTGTCCCCCACGAGGACACAGTATTTTGGGACTACTCGCCGTGTACCGCGGGGAGAACCTTATTGCAGCCGTTTCGTCGTCTCGACGAGCGGGTGACGGGCGTAGTCGACGACTTCGATGTCGGTGATCTCGTACAACCCCTCTTTTTCTGCGGTCTTGGCCATCCCGAGATCGATCCGGCGTGAGGGAACGATCACGTAGGCGTCCATCGTCTCGATACCGGCCTCGTGGGCGGCCATCACGCGATGATGGCCGTCGGCGAGGTGGAGCGTTCCGTCGTTGTCGATGACGACGAGCGGCTCCGCGAGCCCGCGCTCTAACTCGTACTGCCGTCCCTCCAACTCGTCGGCGTACACCCGCGCCTGCGTCGGTTTGAGGTCGGTGAGCCGTACCTCCCGACGCTCCTCGGAGAGCTCGACGCCGTGGATCTGTTCGAGGGTACGCATCAGCTTCCCGACTTTGCTCGGCGTCGCGCGCTCGATCTGCGAACGGACGACATCGGTGTTCGAGATGATCCCGACGAGGTTGTCGGCGTCGTCGACGACCGGGAGCCGCTGGATCCCGGATCGGAGAATGACGCGGGCGGCGTCGGTCACTTTCATATCTGGGTGCGCGACGATAAGGTCGGTAGACATCACCGTGAACACCGGTGCGTCGTCGTCAGCGAGGAGGAGGTCGCCGGCCGCGACGAACCCTTCAACGGTTCGCCCCTGCGTGACTGGGAACCCGTTGTGACCGTCGCTCTCAGCCATCCGTTTCGCGACCGCCGCGACCGTCTCGTCCGGGCTGACGGTGTCGACGTCGCGGGTCATATACTCTCCGACGGTCGGTTTCCCGCTCATCACCTCGCATTGATCCCGCGGTAATAAAAAGGGGGTGGAGACGGGCTCTCGGTCGATACCAAGCCGTCTCTGTGAGGCTCAGATCGGCTCGATCCCGAGCGTCTCACGAACCACGAACTCCAGCGCGTTGACGACGTAGTGAGCGACGATCACGACGAGCAGACTCCCCGTGACGATGAACACCGCTGCGAGACCGAAGCCGAGTAGGGTCGTCACCACAACTCCGAGCCGCCCTTGTGCGCCGTGACCGAGCCCGAAAGCGACGGAGGAACCGACGGCGAGCAGCCACGGATCGATCGCGAAGCCGAGCGCAAGCGCACCGATAAGCGCCCCGCGGAACAGCGCCTCCTCGAAGACCGCGACGATCGGAAGCACGACGCCGAGCAGGAGCGCCCATCCTCGTGCGTCCCCGGGCGCCATGGCCTCTCGGAGCCCCTCAGACGGTGGGACGCCGACGCGCGCTCCGAGCCGTGCAGCCGCCTCGTTCCCGGCGTAGAGCGCGGCGCCGACGACGATGCCGACTCCGAGGGCGGAGCTCGGATCGAGCGAACCGATCGAGAGCGGACCGACACGCCCGAGCGCTGCGGTCTCTCCGCCGATCCCGAACGCCGACGCCGGCACCGCCGTCCACCACGCGATACCGACGAGGGCAAGGAGCGCAAACAGCTGCGAGAGCGCCGCGTTCGCCAGCAGCGCAGCCGTCGTGAGAACCGGCTCGTCTCGCCGGTGTGAGGCCCCCGCCACCGGTGCGTCGTCGGTCGCGGCGACGGGAGCCGCCGCGTCGCTCCCGCTGGCATCGAACCCAGTCGTGTCGGTCGCAACGGTGTTCGCAGAATCGGGTGCGGAGCCGTGTTCGCCGGCTGCGTCGCTCGCGGCGGTCCGCTCCACGCCGGTGGCGCTGTCACCGTCGCCACCGGCCTCGCTCTGCGAGTCGACGATCCGAACGCGTTCCAGCGTCCGCTGGGTGCGTCGAGTGAAATACAGAAGCAGCAGCGTCAAAACGACGGTCGTAGCCGCGAACGTCGCCCAGTCGGTCATTCGGTTAGTCGGCGTGCAATCGAGGTTCTACTGCGGGCTCGGGCTGGAGGGGCCGGAGACCTTTCCGTCTTTCAGCGCCGATCCCGTGATCGATTTGAGCCGGGCGACGAGCGAATCCTTCTCCGCTTCGCCTTCCAGCGCGATGTCGAGAACTTCGCTGATGTGTGAGACGGGGATGATCTCGATCATCTCCTCGTACTCGTCTTCGATCATCACGTCCTGCTCGTTGGCTGCGGGAATGATGACTCGGGTACAGCCGGCCTTCGCGGCCGCTTCGATCTTGTGAGTGACGCCGCCGACCGGAAGCACGTCGCCGCGGACCGACAGCGAGCCGGTCATGGCGAGGCTCTGATCGACTCCGACGTCCTCCAGTGCGCTGATCACGGCGGTCGCAACCGTGATCGAGGCGGAGTCGCCGTCGACCCCCTGTTGACCGGTCTGGATGAACTGGATATGGATATCCTTCTCGGAGATGTTCTCGTCGGAGAACTTCTTGATGATCGCCGAGACGTTCTGGACGGACTCCTCGGCCATCTCCTTGAGCTGACCGGTGGCGATCACCTGTCCGCCGCTCTGAGTCGGCGTCACTTCGGCCATCACCGGGAGCATGATACCGGAGTCTTCGCCCATGACGGCGAGGCCGTTCACGCGACCGACGACGTAGCCGTCGGAGACCTGAAGCTCGTAATCCTTCCGGCGCTCGATGTAGTCGTCCGCGAGCTGCTGTTCGATGGATCGCGAGCGACCCTTCGCAGCGAGCACGTGCTCGCGGGTGGTCAGCTCGGCGTCCTCGCCGCGGGCGATATCGCCGGCGACGCGGACGAGTCCGCCGAGGTTCCGGAAGAGGAGCGTGAGGTGTCCCTTCCGGCCGGAGCGACGCTTGGCTTCGAGGATGACCTCCTCGATTGCTTCCGCGGAAAACTCCGGCAGGCGGCCGTCCTTGGCGACCTCCTGTGCGATGAACCGGACGTACTTGCGGCGCATCTCCGGGGTGTCTTCGATCGTGTCCTCCATGTACACCTCGTAGCCGTACCCCTTGATACGGCTCCGGAGCGCCGGGTGCATGTTCTCCATCGCGTCGAGGTTTCCGGCCGCGATCATGACGAAGTCGGTCGGGACCGGTTCGGTCTGGACCATCGCGCCTGAGGAGCGCTCAGACTGGCCCGTGATGGCGAACTCACCCTCCTGAATCGCCGTCATGAGGTGTTGCTGGCTGCGGATGTCGAGCGTGTTGATCTCGTCGATGAACAGGACGCCCTTGTTCGCCTTGTGGATCGCTCCCGCCTCGACGCGGTCGTGGCTGGGCGTCTCCATCCCGCCGGACTGGAACGGGTCGTGCCGGACGTCGCCGAGCAGCGCGCCGGCGTGGGCGCCCGTCGCGTCGCGGAACGGCGCGGACTTCGTGTCGCCGTTGTTCACCAGCAGGTTCGGAACCATCGCGTCCGAGCCGCGGTTCAGGTAGCGGAAGACGAGGTAGACGACCCCGGCCGCGATGATGCCGATCAGGATCTGGCCGACGATGATGAGCGCGTAACCCAACACGACCGCGATGATGATCCACATCAACAGCGACCGCATCTGGTTGCGCTTGCGGGCCTCTTCGCGGTGGGCGTCGGCGATCTGATCGCCTTTTCCGGCCGGTACCGTCCGCACTTTCGGCTTGTTACCGTCGTCGGGGTTGTGGTAGACCAAGACGTCCTGCAGCTCCTCTTTCGGGAGCAGCTCGGACATCGCCTTCGCCAGCATCGACTTCCCGGTTCCGGGCGAGCCGATCATCATCACGTGGCGGCGCTGCTTGGCCGCCTTGATGATCACGTCGCGGGCGTGCTCTTGCCCGATCACCTGATCGACAAGCCGGTCGGGGATCTCGAGCTCTGCGGTCGTATCGATTTTGAGCCCGCCGAGGAGGTCGTCGGGGTCCGGGTCGTCGGCGATCTCGGCGCCTTCGACTTCGACGGTGCTACCGAGGTCGTCGATATCGCCGTCGTCTATCGGTTCGGTGACACCCTCAGGGGTGGAACCGGTCGCTTCTTCGTGGCCCTCACCGGCGTCGTCTGGAGTCGAGTCCTCGTCGATGACGACGCCGTCGTCCCAGACGTCGTCCGGGTCGCCGTTGGCACCGTCGTCGTCGGGACCGGTGCTGGTGGCGTCGTTGCCGGAGTCAGGAGTCGGGGACGCCGGTGGGTCAGCGGGAGCGCCGGACTCGCTTCCACGGTCATCGGGCGCGGGGGCGTCGTCGATGGGGGCGTCCGTACCGTTCCCCGCCGGATCCGGTTCCTCTGAGCCGTGCTGCTCCGGGCTCTCGGAGTCCTCGGTCGGCGGGTCGTTCGTGTCCTTTTCGTTGCTCATAGAATCGGGTATCGCTAGGAAAAACGAAGGGTCGGCTACTGATATACTTTCTCCCCGCGACTGAGCGTGAGAGTGTTCGGGAAACGCAGAATAGAGCGGGTATAACGACCGATATCGGCAATCGGACGCTCCCAAGAGGTTTATAAAGGATGCTCCTACTACGTGGTAGCATGCGCGGGTTCTACATCGGGCGGTATCAGCCGTTTCACAACGGTCACCGACACATGGTCGAAGAGATCGCGGCGGAGGTCGACGAGCTCGTGTTGGGGATCGGTTCCGCCGGCGACTCACACACCACCCGAAACCCGTTCACTGCCGGCGAGCGCGTGATGATGGTGACGAAGGCGGTCGAGGAGCTCGACATCACCACGTACGTCGTTCCGATAGAGGATCTCGACCGCAACTCGGTCTGGGTGAGCCACGTCCAGAGCATGACTCCGCGGTTCGACATCGCGTACTCGAACAATCCGCTCGTCGTCAGGCTGTTCGAGGAGGCGGGCGTCGAAGTCCGCGGGTCACCGATGTTCCGCCGAGACGTCCTCGAAGGGGTGGAGCTCCGCGAGCGCATCATCCACGACCACGACTGGCAGGACCTCGTTCCCGAAACGGTGATCGATGTCATCGAAGAAGTCGACGGCGTCGAGCGCATCCGCCGTATCGCCGAGACGGACGCGAACGGTCACGCCCCGGCCGACGGATAGTCGGTGGATAGCGCTCGTTGTCCTGACTGCTGACACCCGTTCCACCGCCTTTTAATCTGTGGCCGACCGCCGATCGCGGTGTATGATCACGCTCACCTCCGACTTCGGCTCACCGTATCCCGCCGCGATGAAGGGCGTCATTCGCCGGCAGACGAGCGCGGAGATCGTCGACATCGCCCACGACCTCCCGCGCGGCGATCCCCGTGCGGCCGCCTTCTGGCTTCGATTCGTCCTCCCGGAGTTTCCACCGGCCGTCCACTGCGCGGTCATCGATCCCGGAGTCGGCACCGACCGTGACGCCCTCGTCATCCGGGCGGGCCGGCACGTGCTCGTCGCCCCCGACAACGGTCTCGCGATGCCGCCTGCTCGGGCGCTCGCCGCTGTGACCGCGGACGGGGGTGAGCGGCGAGATGAGCGAGGAGCGCGCGACGGTCGAGCGGATCGAGCGTCGTCCCGCTCGCTCGACGTGGAGACATTCGTTGTCGAGGGATCCGACCCCGCGAGCGCGACGTTCCACGGCCGCGACGTGTTCGCACCGACGGCGGCGCGGATCCGCGAGGCCCTCGATGGCGGCCCGGCGAACGCCCCTCGCGAGGAGCTCGCCGCGACACTCGCGGGAATGGACGACCTCTCGCGGACGAGCGATCCGGTCGACCTGGTCTTCCCGGAGCCGACAGTCGACCGCGACGGCGGCGGTGACAAGGACCGAGACGACGGTGACCCCGTTGCTGTCGACGGCGAGGTGCTCGTCATCGACCGCTTCGGCAACGTCGTCACGAACGTGCCGGGCGAGCTGCTCCGCGGCCGGGAGTGGGTCCGGATTAACGGGGAGCTCACGCCCGTCGCCGAGACGTTCGGCGCGGTCGAGCCCGGTGACCGACTCGTCACCGTCGGGAGCCACGGCTACGTGGAGTGTGACGTCAACGACGGTCGGGGCGACGGCGCGTTCGATCTCCGCCCCGGAGACGAGGTGCGTATCGTCGCCGACAACGTGAGCTTTTAACATCGACGTATCGGCAGCGGTTTAGTTGGTCGCGCGTTGAGTAAGAGTTAGGTGCCGCATACGCTAACAGGGTAGTAGTATTCAATGGTACGCAGCCAGCACGATGTCGTCGTCGTCGGAGGCGGAATAGCGGGCTGCTTCGCGGCGGCAACCGCGGCGGCTGCGGGAGTCGATGTCGTCCAACTGGAGCGCAAGTCTCGAGAGCGGAGCGGCTTCATCGCGTGCGGTGACGCGATGAAAAGCCCTCGAGACCCGGAGAAGTACCCGGGCCCGATCGATATGGACGCCATCGCCGACGATGAGGCCGTCCTCCTCGACAACAACATCGATCGGATCGAGTGGTGGGACGAGGCGGTCGACGTCCGCAAGGTGATCCCGTACAACGGGACGAGCAACGTCATCGATCGGTACGAGTTCGGTCAGCGCCTGCTCGAACAGGCGGCCGACTGCGGGGCGACCCAACACTACGACACGGTGGTCAACGAGGTGGTTCAGGACGACCGCGTAACCGGCGTCGAAGCGGTTCGCAACGGAGAGCCGGTCACCTACGAGTGCGACGTGCTAATCGACGCCGCAGGCGCGCAGTCGATCCTGCAGGATATGGTCGATTTCGGGGCGCTCGACACGCCGAATGAACCCACGTTCGAGGTGCCACACTACACGCACTTCGGATCGGCGTACCGCGAAATCATCGAGACGGAGGAGCCGGTGGCGTACGACGACGCGATCATCGGGAAGCCGCTCGAAGAGATGGGATACATCTGGTATTTCCCCCGCACGCCGACCGAGATCAACGTCGGCCTTGGGTTCCAGATGAGCAAAGAGCCGATTCCGCTCGTTGACCGCCTGCGCCGCGATATCGAGGATCGACCGGAGTACCACGGGGCGAACGTCGCCGACAAGTTCGACGGGAAAGACAAGCTCGGATCGTCGATCGCGCTCCGCCGACCGCTGGACTCGATGGTCGCCCCCGGGTACGTCGCCGCCGGGGGTGCCGCGGCGACGACGCACCCCGTCACTGGGAAGGGTATCCGCGGAGCGGCGTACTCCGGCCACTCCGCTGGTCGGGCTGCCGCGCAGGCCGTCGCGAACGGAGACTTCTCCGAGGCGGGGCTCTGGGAACACAATCGCTGGCTGTTTCGAGAGCACGGCGAGGCGTCGAAACTCGCCGCGTGGGACGCCTACAACGTTGCAGCGAGTGCGATCGACGTGAACGTCTTACGCGCGGTCACCGCGTTGCTCCCCGCGGAAGAGCTTCGGGAGATCGTCGGCACCGCCGCACAGTTCGAGAGTCTCACGAGCAAGCTCCGGTTGGGCGGCGGCGTCGTCAGGAACCTCGTCGCGGAGTATCGAAAGGGGACGTTCGAGACGCTCGGTGTCAGCGGAGCCGAACTGTACGACTCCCTCCGCGGGGTGAACACGACGCGTCGGTACGTCACCCGGTACGAACGCCACTACGACGGCTATCCGACCGACCCCTCTGGATTCGACGAGTGGCGCTCCGAACGCGACCGTCTCGACCGGGCGTTTTACGGGGCGCTCGATCTCTCACCGAGCGAGCAAAAATACTGAACCGCTACAGCTCGACGCCGGAGGGGATCAGACTCTCGTTGCGGAGCAGGTTCCCCTCGTGGTCGTACACGAGAAAGGTGTCTTTGTCATACGCGATGAGCCGCTCACCTTCGATATCGATCTCGATGCGGTAGTGGGCGTCTTCGTCGCCGGCCGAGTCGCGGGCGGCGCGGATGAACGGGAGTACGTCGGTCGCCGTCTCGTTGAGTTCGAGGATGAAATCGCCGGTGATTCGGTTCGTCACGCCGACGACGCCCTCAGAGTCGTCGGTGGTCGAGAGCGGCTCTCGAAGCCGGAACGCGACGTCGACCTCGGACGCGCTGAGCCGGTTGCCGTCGGTCCCCGAGAGCCGGTCGCGCAGTAATCCCTCCGGCCCGTGGAAGTCGATACGGACCAGGGGCGTCGCCGGGCTGTCGGCATCGTCGCCGATTCCCTTGACCGTCAGATCGAAGTAGTCACGCCGCATTGCCTGTTTCTCCCTTAGCGGTCGTCCCGTATCAACGTAACGGGCGTTTGATCCCACGATCGACCGTGAGGGACGCTCGCTCCGACGGCGCGTACTGATCTCATCGTCGACACTCACCGAGGGTGATTTAAACCACGGCGACACATACGACCCCATACCAACGATGGCGAGTGACGCGCACGGGGGCGATATCGGCGAGCGCATCGACGCGTTTCGGCGACGGCTCTCGCGAACGTGGGAGATGCTGCAGGGGTCGGAGATCGACGTCCGCCCGTTCCGTCCCGGTGAAGACGGAGCGCTCGCCTCATTCGAGATCACCGACGGGGAACGAGAAGTCGACCGCTACTGGGTGAACGCCCCGTACGCGTACGTCGTGATCACCTACGACGACGCCGAGAGCGAACACCGATACTACGCGGTCGAACCCGACTTCGACGAGTTCGAACGCGACCTGTTTGACCGCGTCGTCGACGACATTCGCGATCCACTCCTCTATCGTGGAGGGACGGGAAAAACCGACGAGGAGACGCTTCGCCACGAGTTAGAGCAGCTGCTCGAAGGATACGGGGTCGATATCGGGATGGACACCTTCTACTCGCTCGCGTACTATCTCTACCGCGACTTCCGCGGCTACGGAAAGATCGACCCGCTGCTCAACGACCGCCACATCGAAGACGTCTCCTGTGACGGATACGACCTCCCGATCTTCGTCTATCACGACGAGTACACGGATATCGAGACGAACATCTCGTTTCCGAGAGGTGAGCTCGACAACTACGTGATCCGGCTCGCACAGCAGTCCGGCCGCCACGTCTCTGTGGGCGACCCGCTCGTCGAGACGACGCTGCCGGACGGCTCCCGCGCGGAGCTCGCGCTCGGCGAGGAGGTGACGCCTCGCGGCTCCGCGTTCACGATCCGCCAGTACGCAGAGGAGCCGCTCACCCCGATCGACCTCGTTGAGTACGGCACGTTCTCGCTGGAACAGATGGCGTACTTCTGGCTGTGTATCGAACACAACAAGAGCCTCATCTTCGCGGGCGGCACCGCCTCCGGGAAGACCACGTCGATGAACGCCGTGTCGATGTTCATCCCGCCGCGCGCGAAGGTGCTCACGATCGAAGACACCCGCGAGCTCTCCTTATACCACGATAACTGGCTCTCTTCGGTGACTCGCGAGCGACGCTACGAGGGGACCGATATCGACATGTACGATCTGCTCCGGTCGGCGCTGCGACATCGCCCCGAGTACATCATCGTCGGCGAGGTTCGCGGTAGTGAGGCTATCACGCTGTTTCAGGCGATGAACACCGGACACACCACGTTCTCGACGATGCACGCGGATTCGATCGAGACGGTGATCAACCGGCTGGAGAACGAGCCGATCAACGTCCCTCGGGCGATGGTACAGTCGCTCGATATGCTCTCAATCCAGACGCTCACCCGCTCTGGCGACCAGCGAGTCAGGCGCGCGAAGACGATCGGCGAGATCGGCGGGATCGACCAGCGAACCGGCGAGCTCGACTACTCCTCGGCGTTCGAGTGGCGGCCGGAGACCGACGAGTTCCGCCGAAACGACTCGTCGCTGCTCGAAGAGATCGCCGACGAGCGCGGCTGGTCTCGCGCCGAGCTGCTCCGAGAGTTCGGGCGGCGTGAGCGCTTCCTCGAGATCCTCAGTGAGCTCGGAATCACCGACTACCGGACGTTCACCGCGCTCGTCAACGAGTACTACGCCGACCCCGAGCGCGTGATGGACCGGTTGGAAGCCCGGGGTGGGGAGACAGCGAGCAACGCCGCGGACACCGACGCTGTAGGCGGTGACCTCACGAGGACGGAAAGCGATCCGGACCGAGACGGAGACGCGGCGAGCGAAGCCGAGTTCCGATGATCACCTACGTTCCGCTCGTCGCCGCGATCGGGGTCTGTCTGGCGCTGCTCTTGCCCGTCCTCGACCGTCGCGCTGATCTGTTCACGACTCGGATCGCGTTGGCCGTCTTCGGCGATTACGTCGCTATGGACGGGAATCGGCGTCAGCAACAGCGAGATCAGATGCGGGCCGCTCACGTCGGCGGAACCCATCGAACCTACGCCTCGAAGACGCTGCTTTACGCCGGCGTTCTCGGCGTCGCGGGGAGCGTTATCGGTGTGTACGCCGCCGGCGCGTTCCTCTCGGCGCTCGACGTGGGCGAAGACGTCATTCGCGGGCTGCTCCCGGATCCGCTGTTGTTCCTTGCCGGGATCACGCGGCTCACGGCGCTCGGCCCCTTCGAGTTGTTCGTCCTGCTGGTGTTCGCGTCGGCGACGCTCGGCTCCGCGCTCGCGGTCGGGACGTACTACGGCCGATGGGCCATCCTCGACCAGCGGGCGCACGCCCGAGCAGCCGAGATAGACGCCACGCTCCCCCGAACGGTCGCGTTCATGTACGCGCTCTCGCGGTCGGGGATGGCGTTCCCTCGGGTGATGGATACGCTCGCCGAGAACGAGGACGTGTACGGCGAGGCCGCGACGGAGCTGTCGGTGGCCGTCCGCGACATGAACGCGTTCGGTACGGACGCGCTGACGGCGCTCCAACGCACCTCTCGGCGGACGCCCAGCGACGATCTCGCCGACTTCGCGGAGAACCTCGCGTCCGTCCTCGGCACCGGCCAGTCGATCTCGGACTTCTTAAACGACCAGTACGAGCTGTACCAGGAAGAAGCCGAGTCGAAACAGCAGCAGTACCTCGAACTGCTCTCGACGTTCGCGGAGGCGTACGTCACGGCGCTCGTCGCCGGACCGCTGTTCTTCATCACGATCCTCGTCGTGATCGGGCTCGTTCTCGAGGACACGCT